>NZ_JBOFOR010000290.1:0-2176 GCF_051659545.1 Romboutsia sp.
CAATGATTTAATAAAGCTTTACAATATAGTTGATTTAAATTCGATATATGACAATAGAGTTATAAAGAAAATAAATAAAAAGAAAAAAGAATTAGTAGATAAAAGGGGTAGTAACTCTATACTATCTGTGTATATTACAATAGATTTAGATAAAAGCTATTTTGAAAATATATGTACTGGGCACTTTTTTTATACTGCAGATAAAATGGGGACTGGTAGCTTAAACATAAAGGAAGATAAAGTATTCGAATTAGGAAAAGAAGAGATTATAGAATGGATTAAGAAATATTATAGTCTTACTACATATGAAATAGCTATTCCAGCGTTAAGAGATGAAACATTAGCACCAAAAGGGAAAACAGGTCTTATGATAAGTACATTTATAGATTATGGACTTGTTAATTCTATAAAAAATAAGGGCTGGTATAACGAATTCAAAACTCTTAGTGAGGAATACATATTAGCTACAATTAATGAATCTATATTTAAAGGCATAAAAGATAAAGTGATAGATAAGTTTTCATCAACACCATTGACAATAGAAAGTATTACAGGAAATACTGATGGAGCGATAACAGGGTGGGCATTTACAAATTCAACTATGCCAGCAGAGTCAAAAATAATTAAACTTTCAAAATCTGTTGAAACACCAATACCAAATGTATATCAAGCAGGACAATGGTGTTTCAGCCCATCAGGACTTCCAATCTCAATAATGACAGGAAAATTAGCAGCAGATAAGGTTTTGAAATAGGAAACAAAGTACTTGAAATAACTTAAAAATGAATACACAATTACTATATATGTTACAATAGATATATAAGACAACCATATTAGGAGGCTCACCATGGGAAAATTAAAAGGAAATACATTATCAAATAGTTTAAATGCATTAAAATCATTTCACCAATATCATGATCTTGAAAGTAGTGAATTTGATGTATGCATAAAAGCTATATCTAAATCAGACAAAAAAGTTGTATTTGAAAAACATGTTCCAGTACGTGTTGTATTTGATAAAAATAGACAATATATAACTATAACATGGCAAGAAGCAGGTATAAAAAATTACAGAAGTAAGCAACTCTTTGAAAGATACAATCCGAACTTCAATGAAATGGTTATAGATGAAGATAACTATTCATTAGAAATTAAGTCTGATGAATCAGATAAAATACTAATTATCAATTACTAGAAATATAAGGACCCTGTCATAAAACTGACAGGGTCTAATTAATTTCTAAGTAGTTATTATTAATATCATTAGGTTTTGTAATGCTATTGATATAGTTCTTCAAAAAATCATCTGCATATTTTAATAGCACTGAAAACTCTTCATCATTAAAACTATCACTAGAACTATTATTATCAATACCAGCATAATAATTTAAATTTAAAGATTTCATAGCATTAGCCATTATATCTATATTTTCCTTTGATAAATTGCCGTACTTGCTTAATTTATTGTAATACCTGTTATAAATAGAATTACCAAAGAACTCTCTAGAATACTCATCAAAATTATTTAAAGCTTTATCTGATACATTTAATCTAGAAGACTGGTATATAAACTTATTATCACTAGTACTGTAATTAAGCTGTCCAAAATTATGAGGATAAACAGCTAAAGAGCCAGTAGCAATATCATATAAATTATTATCATTACTTTTATTTAATGCAATATTTTGAATATGTATATGACCACTCAAAACAAAATCTATGTTGTTCTCATTAAAAACTTCAATTAATTTATTGTTATCATTTAAAGTATAACCATCATTATAAACATCATTGTGATTCATAATACTATGATGCATTACATGAATAATCTTTGCACCATGCTCATTAGCTAAAGAAATACATTTCTTAATCCAACTAAGAGTACTTTCACTAAGGGAACCTTTCATTTGCGGATATCCCAGGTTAGTATTAGTTTTATAGTTATTAGTATCTAGCATTAATAGCCATACATCTTCACTAGGTGTAGCCAAATAGCTAAGGCTATCCTCATCTTCAAGTACGGCATTATCAAAACCGAAATTAGAATACATACTTCTAAACTCATCCTCACTTATACTATCGGTTATATATTGATTGTCTTCTATAAATTTTCTAGCCCAAGGATTAGAAATATCATGATTACCAGGGATGACATATACCTGAGTTCCTGATGCCT
>NZ_JBOFOR010000291.1:0-3556 GCF_051659545.1 Romboutsia sp.
ACAACTTTAAGGTAGTAGTGGCGAAGACACCGTCTATTTTGCTTGGCTTTGTAACAACCTCTGATTATATCGTTTAGGTGTGATTAAGTCGTTAGCCACCAAGAATCCCTCTGCTTTAGCTGTAGGGAGTGTGTCAAGAACCGAATAGGGATAAGTACAAAACCTTTGAAGATTTTTATCCAGAGATATTAAAGCTGTTAAGGGAATTGGAATGACTTACTTAATTGGTGTATTTAAAACTACATAAAATAGATTAAAATATAACTATAACCAATATTCATAAAATAAATCTGAATAAGAATGCCATATACAAAAAGGCTAAACTTTGGAAATACTAATAGTTTTAGCCTTTTTTAATTACAATGAAATTATATTTATATTAATTAAAGATAAGCAACTTGCAGATTTATCATATAGATTTGCTTATGTATTTATTTTAGCACTACCTATTATAGCACCATTTTTTGAACTAGATAATTATTTAAGACTATGTGGTAAGGCAAATATGAGTATGGGTAAAATAGCCTTACTATTAGGTGCACCCTCATATTTATTCAATTGGTTTACTATGACTGTAGTTAAGTTTATTTTTACATAAATCTGTCTACAGTCCCTATATAAAATTTAAATATTTTTATTTTTTAATAATTTAGCTTTGTCAAAGCTTTCTTTAGCTAATACACTTTCTCCTATATCTTCATAAGCTAGCCCTAGCCTATGCCACAATATATATTCTTTAGGATTTTTTTCTGTTGCATACTTAAATAAGTTGATAGTCTTTATACTTTCTTTCTTACTTTCATAAAGAGTTCCTAAAAATTCATAAGCGGCTATATTATTTTCATCGTATTTTATATAGTCCTCAAGACACTTTATTTTAGTATTTATATGCATATCACCTTCATTATCTTCGGCTATATCTCCAAACTTATCTTCTTTAATATATAATTGTAAGTTATTTTCAAATTCTTCAAAAGAACAGTTTATATATTCTTGTATTACAGTTTTAAAATCTTTATCTTTACAAGAAAGTATCATATCCTTTAATACATTCTCTCCTTTTTCATTTACGATTTTTAAAACTGCAATTTTACTTTGTTCATATATATTAGCTTGAAGATTACCTATTTCATTATTAAAACCTTTATAGGTTTGTAAATTCTTTAAAGAAATATATTCTAAATCTTTACCAAAATATATATCATTTCCAGTTGTATACTCACAAATCCCTTCTTCAAACCATAACGGAACTGAATTTTTATCAATGTTATTATCCTCTAGAAATATATCTATAGCATAATGTGTATATTCATGAAATAAATGGTCTTTAAAGCTACTATCGCTTATACTTATGCTACCATCTGAAATACTTGCATGTGGCATATCCATTAATACATCACGTACTGGACTATTTGTATATAAATAGATAGTATTTGATTTTTGATTATAATATCCAGCTGTATTGGAATTATGATTGCCTTCAAGTAACATAGTCCTCATAAGAAAAACTTCTTCATCGTAATCTATTTGTATGGTAAGTTTATCGGATGTATTTATTCCTAAAAGAGTATTATTTTTTTTACTTATTTCTTCTATGTATTTTTCTATAAGTGGTAATGTTGGCTCTAAATCATTGTTATAAATTATTTTAACATTATTATAATTTTTTTCATTCATTTTCTCATAGTAATCATCTTTTTTCATTTCTAATAATAAGCCCATCTCAAAAAAGTCTGTAAGCATATCGCCTCTATAAGTTATTACAGAGTAAGAAAATATTAATATAATTACTAAGCTTATTAAGTTAAAAGTTACAGATGCATATCTTAATAACTTAGACGTTTTACTACTCAAATAATTTAGTGTTTTAATTTTTTTATATGTATTCCAGAAAAGCAGTAATAGTATCGCAATGGTAAATATAGTAAAATAAATTTTATTAAAAGCGAATGCTGATACAATGTATAATAGTATATTTATTGCAATCACAATAAATTTTATTATATTCTTTATAATTTTCATATATTTCCCCTTTACGGTTTTCCTTTTAAACAATCACCACAGGAAAATTCAGTTTGTCTATTTTTCTTGCCACAATAAGGGCAGTACCAGGAGCCATCTTCTAAAGAATAGCTTTTGCTTACTCTTTCATTAGTTGTACTTTCATTTTCCCTATTTTTATTATCTACATCAATACCTACTATAGGAGCAACTGAAGTTCCTTTTGACCCAGCCCCTGCTAGACTTCCAAAGTTAAGACTTTTCATGAATTTATTTAAACTCTTTTTGTGCGTCAAAAGACTTCCACACTTTTGGCAGTATTTAGCTACAGGATCATTATCAAAACCACAGCTATTACAAATTATTTCACTCATAAACTATTCCTCCCCATTAATAAATGACTTCAACATTCTAAATTCCTTATAGGTCATATCTCCAAATTTATATTCAAAGGAGTCTTGCTTATTAAAACCATATTTTTCATACAAAGCAATAGCTACTTCATTATCTGTTTCTACACTTGTATATAAACTTTCCTTTGGGAATTTATTATGGAAAAACTCTAAAAACTTTTCTAAGGATTTTGATCCAAAGCCCTTGTTTTGGTGCTTAATATCAATCATAAATCTTGAAAATGACCAACCTTCTAATTCTTTATCATAGTCATATAATAAAAACCCTACCATTTCATCATCGTTATATATTCCAAGTGGATACAAGTCATCTTCATAAAAAGCTTGTACCAGAGAAAAGGCATTGCTTGCAACATAATTAATTTGATGTTCCCCAACCTTTAACATTACACACTCGTTATAATTTGATTTATTTATTTCTCTAAAATTAATATTCATATTCCACCCCTTTAACGAATTACATTATGTTATACATAATGTATATTTATATTCTAATATTATTAAATATTTATCCTTCGATAAATTGGAAGACCACTAAGGATCAAAAGTACTGATGGATAAAATATTGTTTTAACTGTGATTTTCTTAGAGATTTTGTACTGATTTAAATAAACATATGTAGCATCAATAAAATGCAAGAATAAACCAATATAAATAAAAATTGACTTTTTAGTGAAAAAACCAATTATCATGCAAATTATGCTTAACAATGAAATTGTGTAAAAAAGTATTAACTTCAAAATAATGCCCCCTGAATATATGAATAGCATATAAAGCATGCTAAATTAAATCGCCTTTATTATGCTATTATTGTAGTATATAATTTTATTGTAACAAATACTAGCACATGCCTGCAACCTTAATTGTAAACACTGTACATGACGAGAAAAGAGTGTATGTAGTTAACAAAAATGATAAAAAAGTACAAAAATTTAAAGTTTATTTTGCATAAACAGATATTAAATGTACTAAAACAAAAAATGTAGAAATGGAGTATAATTTCATATAGGAGGGGGCTAGTTTATGGGAAAAAATATTATAAAGAAATTAAGAGTTAATGAGTATTTATAAAGATACTTTTAATGTATATTTCTAAATTGATAGGCAATCATATTATCTTTTGATATAATTATAAATATCAA
>NZ_JBOFOR010000292.1:0-4147 GCF_051659545.1 Romboutsia sp.
ATAATATATGATTCCATACATATGTTATGTCTTTTTTTATAATTGTTATTACTATTATATATATCCTTTTAGTTATTATGGTATAATATCCCATGGTGTAGAATATTATATATTTAAATTATAATTTTGACATAGGGGGAAATTTATTGTGACAAAAATACTAAAAGGAAATATTATTTTTACTAAATCACCTACTGAATTTACTATTGTGAATAATGGGTTTATTGTAATAAATAGCAACAAAGTAGTAGATGTTTTTGAAGAATTACCTGCTGAATATAAAGATTTCAATATTATTAATTATGGAGATAAATTAATAATTCCTGGAATGAATGACCTTCATTGCCATGCTCCTCAATTTAGGAATTTAGGAATGTCAATGGATAAAGAGCTTTTACCTTGGTTAAATGGTACTACTTTTCCAGAGGAATCTAAATACGAAGATTTAGACTATGCTACTAAAATGTATAAAAAGTTTGTGAAGGATATTTGGAAAAACGGTACCACTAGAATAGTTGTATTTGCTACAATACATAAGGAAGCCTCTATAAAACTACTAGATTTATTCTCCGAATCAGGTTTAGGTGCTTATGTAGGTAAGGTAAACATGGATAGAAATTGCTGTGATGAACTAATAGAAGATACTAAAAAATCATTATTAGATACAGAAGATATCTTAATAAAGTATAAAGATACTTCTATTGTAAAACCAATAGTAACGCCCAGATTCATACCTTGTTGTAGTAATGAGCTTTTAAAAGGGCTTGGTGAGCTTTGTTTAAAGTACAATATAAAAAATCAATCTCATATGTCTGAAAATTTAAGTGAGATAGATTGGGTTAAAGAACTTCATCCTGACACTAATTTTTACGGTGAAGCATACAATAAATATAATCTATTTGGCCAAACACCTACATTAATGGCTCACTGTGTTTATTCATCATTAGAGGAAGTAGAATTAATGAGAAAAAATAATGTCATGGCTGTTCATTGTCCAGACTCTAACTTGAATTTAGCTAGCGGAACAATGCCTATTAGAAAGTTTTTAGATTCTAATGTTAAGGTTGGCCTAGGTTCAGATATTAGTGGTGGACATAGTCTATCTATATTCAAGTCTATAATATCTTCAATTCAACTTTCTAAATTATACTGGGTAAATTCTAATAAGAAGTATAATTTCTTATCTTTATCTGAAGCCTTTTATATAGCTACTAAAAGTGGGGGGAGCTTCTTTGGGAAGGTCGGTAGTTTTGAAAAAGATTATGATTTTGATGCATTAATTATAGATGATGAAGACTTAAATCATGATAACTATTCTTTATTAGAGAGATTAGAAAGATTTATATATCTTGGAGACGATAGAAACATTATACATAGATATGTTTCTGGTGTTTTAATCAAAGAGCCTAATTTTAAATAATTATAAAAATAATACAAAAGAAATATTGGTTGTTTTATCCAATATTTCTTTTGTATTATTTTTTTATATTGATTTATACTCTTTTATATATTTTTTTAAGAAAAGTATAATTATTTTTTTATCATACTCTTTAATAAAATACTTTTTAAAATCTTGTTATTCACCTAGTTTAAGTATTATATGAATTAAGTTTTTAACATGTTTTTTTATTACTTTTTAATGTTTTAATAACTTTCTTGTCGAATTTTGTTTACAAATCTTAAATTTAGTTTTATAATTATAAGTAATCTAACCAAGCCGCCAAGGCGTAACTTGGGAAAACACTCTCCAGGAAAACAAGAGAGAATATATATATTTTAAAACATAATATTTATTTTTAAGGAGGATTTTTAAAATGGTTGAAATTTTAACAAGTAGTGCTTTATTATTAGGAGTATTGGCATTATTCAGTTTATTCAGTTACAAAGCGCCTCATGGTATGAAGGCTATGGGTGCATTAGCAAGTGCAGCTTGCGCAAGTTTCTTAGTTGAAGCATTCCACTTTTCATTATTCGGACAACAAATGGGAATAGGCTTCTTAGAACAAGTTGGTGCTGCTAACGGTTCTATGGGAGGAGTTGCTGCTGGTATATTAGTACCATTAGCACTAGGTGTTTCTCCAGCTTACGCTGTATTAGTAGGTTTATCAGTTTCAGGATTAGGTATACTTCCAGGATTTGTTGCAGGATACTTAATATCTTTCGTAGTTAAGTTCTTAGAAGAAAAAACGCCTGCTGGACTTGATTTAATAGTTATAATATTAATAGCAGCTCCACTTGCAAGAGGAATAGCTATGTTTATGGATCCAATAGTTAACTCAACATTGATGCAAATAGGGCAAGCTTTATTAGCTGCTTCTGATACATCTCCAATATTCATGGGTATAATACTTGGAGGATTAATAACTGTTGTTGCTACTGCTCCATTATCTTCAATGGCTTTAACATCTATAATAGGATTAACTGGTCTTCCAATGGCTATAGGTGCATTAGCAGTATTCGGTTCTTCTTTCATGAACTATATATTCTTCTCTAAAATGAAGTTTGGTTCAAAGAAAGATACAATAGCTGTTGCTATAGAGCCTTTAACACAATCAGATATAATATCTGCAAACCCAATACCAGTATTTGCTACTAACTTTATAGGTGGAGCATTATCTGGTGTAGTAGTTGCTTTAGTAAGTACTTATATTGCACCTCTTGCTATAGATACTCCTGGTATGGCAACTGCAATAGCTGGTTTTGCACTTGCAGTTGGACAAAATGGAGTTCCTGCTTTAATAGCTGCAGCTGGATGTGCAGCCGTTAGTATAGCTGCTGCATTTATAGGATATGCATTATTTAAAAATACTAAAATAAAAACTGCTGATGAAATAAGAGGAAACTCTTCTGAAGTTGAAGCTAATGTTGCTTAATATATAATCAAAAGACGTACCTGATGTGTACGTCTTTTTTACGTAAAAAAAAACCTAACTCTTAAGTTAGGTCGTAAGGTATATCTCAAAAGGGTATTTTATATTTATATAATATCTTTTAAATATTAAATTTAGTTTAAATATAAGTTAAGTAATTGTAAAATGAAAATGCGAACCCTTTATCTTTTTAGATTAAAGGTTCGCATTTTTTGTTATTGGTGCGGATGAAGGGAGTCGAACCCCCACGCCGTAGGCGCCAGATCCTAAGTCTGGTGCGTCTGCCAATTCCGCCACATCCGCATATCTTATTACTCTTTAAGTATAGTCTTTTTTTTATAAATTAGCAACCATTAATTCGTATATTTTTATACTAATTACTTATACATTAAAATACTCAGATAAAAAATCTGAGTATTTTAATGTATAGTTTGTTTTAATACAATTTCGCCTCTAATTCACTTGATATTGCTAAGTTATATATATATGCATTATTGACTTCAACTATAAACTTATCTTCTAGCTCTTTTGATAAATTCATATTATTTATTTTTGAAGCATAATTCATTACATAGGTTCTAATGTCATCTATACCTTCACAGTTATAATAATTTAATGCATCTGTAGAAATCTCATATTTTTCACTAAGAAGCTTTGCAAATGTTCTTCCTCCAAATAAGTCTGCTAAAAATCTAGTATATGCATATGCTACTATTAATTCAGGTTCGTATTTATTTATTTCCTTAATTTTATCTACAAAAGCTAATGTTGATGGTAATAATTCCATTGATTCTAATTTATCTCCAACTAAAAACTTTAAGTCTTTTTGAATTAATTCATATCTAAATAATTCTTTAGTTACAAAGTTTCTAACAGTTTCATTAGAACTATTATTCTCAATTGTATCTTCTATCGCTTTATACATTGCAGAAAGGTTAAATAAATATTCTGCATAACTTTCATTACTTGCATTTATATCTGATAGCCTTTTTATAAAACCACTACTTTCTGTAGCTTTATGTAAAGCTGATGTATTTTTTCTTATTTTAGTAATTAAATCCATTACCTTCACCCCTTATAGACTTTTTATTGTCTTTTATTTACTATATATATACCTCGTTTTTTTTTAGCTAAACAACATTTTTTATTTTTTAACATTAAGAAAAGATTTATATTTACTACTACGCCATATTTTATAAAAAATATATGCTTTATCTAATTACTTTTCTTGTCAAAGTTCCTATTCCTATCCCCATCATTACTATGCCTATTAACAT
>NZ_JBOFOR010000293.1:0-6583 GCF_051659545.1 Romboutsia sp.
TGATAGATATATTTTAGAGGGGATATAGAATATAAAAAATAATCATTGCGTAGTTCACGCCATCTCAAATAGGATGAACTGACATGGACTAGTTAATATTAATTAGAACCCAGCAGGCTTATATAATAGAAATATTATACAAGGTGAATTAAATCTAAGAATATGGTGTTCTTAGGGCTAAATGTTATTGGTGAATATATTTATATACTCATGAGTATATTTAGATAGCTTTAGTAGAACGGCGATACGAATGAATAGAAAACTAATAGAACCTAAACAAAATGATTTTAAAAAATTTATAGTGATTTTTTCAACCATATTTGTATTATCTGTATTTATTGGAAGTTTTATATATGTAGATACTAGTTTGAGACCAACCATAAAAGTATTAGCGGAAACTAAAGCATTAGAACTAGCTAACAGATCTATAAATAAAGCAGTAGCAGATATAGTTCAAAATAAAGTTAATTATTCTGATTTAATGAATGCAAAACTAGATTCAGAGGGAAAAATAACTATGATAGAATCAAATACAATAATGATGAATAGGATAGCATCAGATGTAGCCTTAAAAATACAAGAAGAATTAAAGCAAGTAAAAACTACAACTGCATACATACCTATAGGGACAGCATTAGGTAGTCCAATATTAGCTAGATATGGACCTCAAATTAAAGTTACTATTGAACCCATTGGAACTGTATCTGTAAACTTTAAAACAAGCTTTGAATCAGCAGGAATAAATCAAACTAGACATAGAATTTATCTAGAAGCAAAAACTCAAGTTAAAGTAGTTATACCTTTGACTACAGATACTAAAGAAGTAAAAGCACAGATACCAATTTGCGAAACTATAATTGTAGGAGATGTACCAAATAGTTATGTAAATATACCAAAAGAAAGTGTACCAAATGTATTGCCTAAAATAGAAATAAAAGATATTAAGTAAAAGATAAAGATATAGTAGATAACTTCCTACTATATCTTTGTTTATTTATTAATCAACTAGCATCCATTGAATAAATACTCCGTACCCTAAAGTAGGATCGTTTTCTACAGCATGAGATATTGCACCTATTATTTTGTTACCTTGAACTATTGGAGTACCACTCATTCCTTGAACTATACCACCTGTTTTAGCTAACAAATTTTTATCAATAATATTTATTTTAAATGTTTTTTGAGAAGGATTTTTTTGTTTTTCAATAGCTATAATTTTAATGTCAAATTTTTCGTATTTAGAAGAAGTTGTTTGTAAAATAATTTGTGCTCTACCTAACTTTACTTCATCTAAAGAAGCAACCTTATATTTAGGCAAATAGGAAATATCAAAACCTGATATTTTTCCATTTATCCCAAAGTTATTATTTTCAGTAAACTGTCCGATAGTATCTTTTCTCTTTGCATTTATACAACCAACATTTCCTCTAAAAGATTTCTGAATATTTAAATCACTAGTAGTAGAGATACAACCATTACTTATAGGAATTTTTCTAAAACAACCTATACTTATAGGATGACCAACTGCTCCAAATTCTAAGTTAGCTGGGTTTATATAAGTTAAAGTAGCAAATCCAGATAATAAACTATTGAAATTAACCTGCTCTATTATAGTCTTAGTTGTGATTATAGTTAACTCACGAGATCCTCTTCTTATTAATGTAGAAACATTAGCTTTGTCACTTAAAGATGAAGTTACTTTTGAAAAGTCACCATAATTATTAATTGGAATATCATTTAAACTGATTAATGCATCTCCTAACATAAAAGGAGAATTTTCAACATAATTTCTAACAACTAAATATTTTAATTCAGCATCAATTTGCAAGATGTTTCCAATTGGTATTAAATAGTCTGCATCTTTTTTATTATTTGATTGTGCATAAATTGAACTATTTGAGAAAAAATATAATAAAAATAAAAAACATGAAAATAAAATAAAATTTAACTTAAATGAATTTTTATATTTCACTTTTTTTCTAACCATAAAACACCTTCTTTCTGAGAAGTCATTGATGATATATCGGTGCTTTAGTAATAGGTTTTACAGTAATGATTTTTTGATTCTTGGAAAACTGAAACAATAAAACCGTACTTTACAAAAAAGAATAATTAATCAGAAAAATAGAAATATAAGTCTTTTATTATACAAACAAATAAGCAAAAAATATTTTTATAATATAAATATAACAAGTACATTAATTATATAAATCAAAAAAAAGTAAATATTAATCTTTATTAATGGAAGCTATGTAATATAAAAGATAACGAAAAAGACTTAACTAATTTGCATTAAGTTAAGTCTTTTTTCGTTTTTTAACCTTTTTTTTGACAATTTTTTTTACTTTTTTTATATTACGAGAACCGAAATTACATAATTTAAACTTATTCTTTTTTCTCAATTTATATCCTCCTAAAAAGACTTATATATAATTATATGTAATTAAAATTTAGAGAAGTCTATAATAAAATAAAAGGTGTAAAATTATAAAATAATAAATAATTGGAAACAATAAAATGAATAGATAAAAAGCATGTATATGATAGAAGAAAGGAGATACATATGAAAAAGTATAGATTATTAGTAACAGTAATAATTGCTATGGGAATTATTCTTATAGGAACATCAAATCCTCTCACAAATTTTTATAAAGGCACAAATTTAATAAACAAACCTATAAATAAAAAGGAGGATACTAATAAACAGAAAGAATTTTTAATATGTATAGATCCAGGACATCAAGAAAGAGGAGACTCTAAATTAGAGCCAGTAGCACCAGGTTCCTCCTCACAAAAAGCAAGAGTATCTTCTGGTGCAACAGGGGTAGGAACAAAAAAACCAGAGTATGTACTAAATTTAGAAGCATCTACAGTATTAAAGCATATACTAAAAGGTAAAGGGTATAAAGTTATAATGACAAGAGAAACAAACAATGTAAATATAAGCAACTCTGAAAGAGCATTATTTGCCAATAAAGAAAAAGCAGATATGGTAATAAGAATACATGCAGATAGTATAGATAATAGTTCTAAAACGGGAGCCTCTATATTAGTTCCATCTAAAAATAGCCAATATACATCAAACATTTATGAAAACAGTAATAAATGTGCAGAGTCTATTAAAAAGAATATGGAAAAATCAAATATAAATATTAATGGTATATTTGAAAGAGGGGATTTAACAGGATTTAATTGGTCAAATGTGCCAGTTGTTTTAGTAGAGATGGGATTCTTAAGCAATTATGAAGAAGATAGAATGATGTCTAGCCCAGATTATCAAAGAAAACTAATGCAAAGCATATCTGACGGTGTGGAAGAGTATTTTACAAATAAATGAATATAGGTGATGACAGTGAAAAAGAAGCTAGAAAGTGCCTGTTCAACAGCATTATCAGGAACGTTTAAAGTTGTAAGTCCCATTAAAAAAACTATAATAAAAACAGATTGTGAAGTTCATCTATTTATACAACAAAATTCATTAGAAATACTAAAAAACAATGGATATGAAAGAGAGTATAAATTATTTAAGGAATATTCATCACAAATAAATAAAGGATTAGTTTGGGCAGATCAGGATTTTAAATCTTATCATCATTTTTATAATGCTAAAGAGCAAAAAGGAAAATACGCAAGTAAAACTAATGCATTAATGGTGGCAAAAATTTACTACAACAAAGCTTTAAAATATTATGTAATGGACAACTATGAAAAATGTATGTTTTTCTTTGGAGCAGCATGTCATATAATACAAGACCTAACAATACCTCAACACGCCAAGGGAAAATTATTTGATAACCATAGACAATTTGAAGTATATGTAAAATCAAACTATAAAAAAATAAAAAGATTTAAATCTCATGAATCTCCAATTATATTCAATAGTATTGAAGATTATGCAGACCATAATTCAATGAATGCTTTAAAACTAGATTATATGTATAGAAATATAGAAGACTTAACTAGCAAATTTTATTTGACAGCAATAAAAAGTATTACATTGGCACAGAGAAGTACAGCAGGATGCATGATAATGTTCTTTGAAGATTTAAAGTATATGTAAATTCTGTATATGTAGTCCGCAAAGGGGTGAATTATGTGAGCTTTCCTTCCAGCAGGCAAGCTGCAAGGGCGGCGCAGCTCACATAATTCACCCCTTTACTCCGTAACATACAATAGAATTATGTATATATCATAGGGGTGCAATTATAAAAGCTACATATTTTATTTAAGAAAATATATTTTAGTTTTTGTATATAGAAATAATAGTAACAACCAATGTTATTACTCATTTATTTTAAATTGAAAATTAACTTAGCTGATATTTACAATATGAACATTCATTTATGTTATGAGTATACTGTCCTTTTGGTAGATTTGATTTACATTTTGAACATCTCCAAATAATAATTCCAATAATTTTACAGCCAAAGTACATTAAAATTGAACAAATAGTTAGCCATTTCAAGTTAAATACTAATCCTATTATTGATACAATTAAAAATACACTCCCTACAAATGACACTGAACCCATTATATATATTTTTGATTTAAAATTAACTTTTTTCATTAATATTCCCCTTATAGAATTATTATATATTTAATTGTATCATATTTTATATAAACAATATTGATATAGATTATGAGCAAGGTAGGTAGTTGTATAAGCTGCACCGCCCTTGCAGCTTGCCTGCTGGAAGGAAAGCTTATACAACTGCCTATCTTGCGGGCTATGTATAGGAAAAGTATTTGCAAAAAGTACTAATAAACTAATGATTAGAATACTTGATTTAACTTCAAAAAGAATATATTATAGTATAGACAAAATTAATAAAGAGGTGGAGAGATAGATGCTAGTAGTAGAAAACGTAAGTCATGGTTTCGGAGCCAGAATAATGTTAGAAAATGTTTCATTTAGATTAAGAAAAGGTGAGCATATAGCATTAGTTGGAGCAAATGGAGAAGGAAAATCAACTTTTTTAAATATAATAACAAAAAAATTAATGCCAGATGCTGGTGATATAAAGTGGTCTTCAAGAGCAACGGTAGGTTACTTAGACCAACATACAGTTTTAACAAAAGGAAGAACAATTAGAGATATATTAAGAGATGCTTTTAAGCCGATGTTTGACTTAGAGCAAGAGATGTTAGTTATGTACGATAAAATGGGAGAAGCAGATGATTCTGAAATGACAAAGCTTTTAGAAGAAACTGCTGAAATACAAACAATATTAGAAAACAGTGGATTCTATATGATAGATGCAAAAATTCAAGAAGTTGCAAATGGGTTAGGTTTAGGAGAAATAGGGTTAGATAAAGATGTAACTGATTTAAGTGGTGGTCAAAGAACGAAGGTACTTCTTACTAAGTTATTACTAGAAAATCCTACTATATTAATATTAGACGAGCCTACAAACTATTTAGATGAAGAGCACATAATTTGGTTAACAAGATATCTTCAAGAGTATGAAAATAGCTTTGTACTAGTTTCTCATGATGTACCATTTATAAATGATACATGTAACGTAATCTACCATTTAGAAAATGGAGAATTAAATAGATATAAAGGTAACTATGATGAATTTGTTAGACTTAATGAAATAAAGAAACGCCAAGAAGAAAATGCATACGATAAGCAAATTGAAGAAAGAAAAAGGCTAGAAGACTTTGTTGCTAGAAATAAGGCAAGAGTTGCTACTCGTGGTATGGCCAACAGTAGACAAAAAATATTAGACAAGATGGAAATACTTGAAAAACCAAAAGAGAAAATAAAGCCGACTTTTGGGTTTAAATCAGCTAGAGTACCAAGTAGATTTGTATTTGAAACTAAAGACTTAATATTAGGGTACGATGAAGCTTTAACTAAGCCACTTAATTTTATATTAGAAAGAAATCAGAAAGTAGCGTTAAAAGGTATGAACGGTGTAGGTAAATCTACAATGCTTAAAACTTTACTTGGAATGATAAAGCCTTTTGGCGGAGACGTAAAGCAAGGAGATTATTTAGAGGTAGGATATTTTGAACAAGAAAGTTCAAGAGAGAATTATAATACTCCAATGGATGAAATATGGTCAGAATTCCCAGGACTTACAAACTTTGAAGTTAGACAAAATCTTGCTAAGTGTGGATTAACTAACGAGCATATAACTTCTCAAATGAGAGTATTAAGTGGAGGGGAAGCTGCTAAAGTTAGATTATGTAAGATAATGTTAAAAGACATAAACTTATTAATACTAGATGAGCCTACAAACCACTTAGATACAGAAGCTAAAGAGGAACTTAAAAAAGCTATAAAAGAGTTTAAGGGAACTGTACTTTTAGTTTGCCATGAACCTGAATTCTATATGGATATAGTAAATGATGTTTTAAACATAGAAGACTTTACTACTAAAATAGTATAAGTATAAATAGGGGTAGGAGATAAATGAAAAAAATTCTAAATGTATTATTTTGTATATGTTTTAGTATCTTAATAATAATAGGTGCTGTAAAATTCACTGTAGGTTTTAAACAACTTTATTATTTTGATATAGACTATTTAAATATACAACAATTATCCAATTTACCAAAAGAAGAAATAAAGCTT
>NZ_JBOFOR010000294.1:0-3357 GCF_051659545.1 Romboutsia sp.
TAACATCAAGATTCTGTAGAATAGATAAACAAAAATTTGGAGAAATAAAAAATGTAACAGATAGAATGTACTATACAAACTCATATCATGTTCACGTAAGTGAAGAAATAGATGCTTTTGATAAGCTTACATTTGAAAGTCAATTCCACGATATATCTTTAGGTGGATGTATAAGCTATATAGAAGTACCTGATATGAGCAAAAACTTAAGTGCAGTTGAACAAATAATAAACTACATTTACCACAACATACAATACGCTGAAATAAATACTAAGCCAGATGTATGTTACAAATGTGGATTTAGTGGAGAAATAAAATTAGACAGTGACAACTTAACATGGTACTGTCCAAATTGTGGAAATAAAGATAAAGATGAAATGCAAGTAATGAGAAGAACCTGTGGTTATATCGGTGCTAATATGTGGGGTAAAGGAAGAACTCAAGAAATAGGTCAAAGAGTACTACATTTATAGGAGTGATGTAATGAGATTTTCAAAAATTAAGGATAATGACATAGCTAACGGGCAAGGTATAGTTATGTCACTGTGGACACAGGGATGTCCTCACCATTGTAAGGGATGCTTCAATCCTGAAACTTGGGAATTTAATAGTGGTAGAGAATTCAAGGAAGAAGATTTTAATTATATTGTAGAAAATATAGACAAAAATAACATAAAGAGAAACTTATCTATATTAGGAGGAGAGCCACTTTGTTCTCAAAATATTGATGGAGTAGTGGACCTTTGTAGAAGGTTTAAAGAGATCTATCCTAATAAGAAGATTTATATTTGGACAGGATATGTTATGGAGAGTCTAAATGAAACTCAAAAGCAAGTTTTAAATTATATTGATGTACTTGTTGATGGCAAATTTGAGGAAGATAGAAAAGACTTGTCTCTAGTAATGAGAGGATCAGCCAACCAGAGAATAATAGATATAAAACTATTATCAACTAAAATAATATAGTAAGTTTATTTAAAGAGTGGATTTTTATTTAAAATCACACTCTTTTTATTTTGATTATTTATATATTTACCAAATTATTATGTCACATGTATCATTATATGGATATGTTCAAGAAATATTTGGAGCAAAAAGAGTTTGGAAATAAATGAAAATGTAATTCTCAAAATAATGATAAAACTTCTGAGATTTGATGAAAACATAGCAAAGTTATTATAATATGGTAAAATAAAGAGATAGTATAAATATATGTTTAGAAAGGTTATTATTATGAAAACTATACTAATGTCATACTATGATATAGATGATTTTTTGAAACGTTCAATTATAAACCTACAAAATAAAGAATGGAATAATTGTTATTGGGGAGATACACCTTTTATTAAAAACTGTGTATGTTGCTTTGAAGGTGATAAATTAGTATCATATTTATCTATCGTAAAAAAATCAATCATATATAAAAAAGAAGAGTATGTGGTTGCTGGTTTAAGTGAAGTTATTACAGATATTGATTACCGTTGTAAAGGAATAGGAGCAAATACTATAAAAGTAGCTTTTGATTATATAAAAAAAGATAACTGTGATTTTTCAACTTTTACTTGTAGCAAAGGTTTATCTAATTTCTATACAAAGGCAGGTTGGAAGACAGCAGATAATTTGAGTATTATTGGTGGAACTTTTAGCAAACCAATGAATAGTAATGAAATGAACTTACAAACTATGATTGCTTTATTTTCAGATAAAGCAAAAACACATTCAAAAGACTTTGAAAATGGAGAATTATTTTTAGACATAGGTGAAGGCAAAATATGGTGATATATATATATAATTGTAATTACAATTGATATATATGCTAAATTAAAATACAATTAGTATACGTAGTAAAAAATATACTAATACATAAATAGGAGGATAAAATGAGTAATAGAACTTTAAAAAGAATAGTAATAGCATTAGCTGTATTAGTCATAGTAATGCCAGCGAGTGTATTTGGATATGTATACTTTAAATTAAATGGTATTTATGATTCAGGTACAGAAGGAAGTATAGGTGGAAACAATAACTATAAGTCAGAAAATGGAATAACAAACATATTGCTTTGTGGAACGGATGCTAGACCAGGAGAAACTGTTTCTCGTACAGACTCTATGATGATACTTACAGTAGATAACAAGAATAAAGATGTAAGAGTAACATCTCTTGCAAGAGATGCATATGTTTCTACAACAAGTCATGGAAATATAAAACTTACTGAGGCTTATGCTTATGGAGGCATGGATTTACTAACAGAAACAATAGAAAGTAATTTTGAATTAGATATACAAAATTATCTGCTAGTTGATTTTTATTCATTTATGGATATAATCGATACTTTAGGTGGTATAACTGTAGAGGTTAGACAAAATGAAATTAATGAGTTAAATAAATTTATACCAGAAACATATAAATTTGACACTAGTAAAAATAAAGGTGAAATAAAGTATATTGAAAGTGCTGGTGTACAAGATCTTAATGGATATCAAGCTCTTGCATATTCACGTATTAGAAAAGGTACTAGTGGAGGTACTGAAGAAAGAGATAGAAGACAGAGAGCAGTTATTGAAGGTGTAATAAGTGGTGCCAAGAATTTATCTGTTCTAGAGTATCCTAAGATGCTAGATACTATATTACAATATGTTAAGACTAATATGAAGCCAACTAATATACTTGGATTAGGTACTCAAGTGTTGAAGATGGGGAATCTAGATATAAAGCAAATGGAATTCCCTATAAATGATGGAGTTCATGCTAAAGAAGATAGAATAAATAATAAGTCAGTAATAACTTTTGAACCTAGTTCTTTAGATATATTACATGATTTTATATTCAATAATATAGTATACGAAAAATAAGTATATTATTGTAAATTCTTAAGATAATAAAATGTTGGAGGTAATACATGGACTCGGCAGTAGCTATATTATTAGCAGTAGGAATAGGATCAGCAGGGTATTTTATAGGTGAAGGATTAAAATATGGTCTTGTACACTTTAAAAGTGGAAAAATAGAAGAAAAAGTAAGTGGAGATGTAAATGATATTCTTTACGATAAATTGATTAAAGAAGATAAAATTCACACATGGTTAGGTATCTCTAAAGAAGATGCAAAAGATCTAATAAAAAAATATCCAGACATACCTCACATAGAACTTAATGGAAAAATATACTATGTTAAAAAAGGATTAAATGAATGGATAAATGATTTTAATAAGAAATACTAAATGTATATATTTTAAAAGGAAGTTAATTAAATTTAACTTCCTTTTTGTACGTTCAGCATGTCTACTGAGCCGATAGGTTGAAAGAAACCTTATCGCCTAACCAACAGGAAGATAACCCGTAAGCACGGGCGTCA
>NZ_JBOFOR010000295.1:0-3135 GCF_051659545.1 Romboutsia sp.
AGACGAAATAGAATTCCTAGAAAGAATAAAGGTAATAGCACTATACTTTAATAATTTAACTGATATAGAATTAATATCACTGAAACATTGGATAAGAAATACAGTACAAGATAAGTTAGCAGAGCCAGCCATAGAAATACTAGAATCAAAAAAGGAGGATGTAGAGCGTATGGTAGCAAATAACGCATTTATACTTACCGAAATGAAAGAAAAAGCAGTACAAGAAGGAATTGAAAAAGGAATTCAAAAAGGAGAAATGAAAAAAGCTATAGAAATAGCAAAATCTTTACTAGATGTGCTAGATACGACAACTATAGCTATAAAAACAGGATTAACAATAGAAGAAGTTGAAAAATTGAAACTTGAAATATAGTAGTAATTTAGCAACTGAGCCACTTTGTGTCTCAGAAAAACCCCTGGGGGTACGCTATTTATGTCGAAAATAGTAAGAATTAAATTGTGAAAATGATATAATAGTACTTGTAATAAATGATTATATGACAAAAATATTTAAAAGTACATGGAATAAAAAGACATTTATAATAGAAAAATATGTTATAATATGATTCTAAGAGAATTATATTTCTGTTAGAGTGGTTAGTTTCATAGTTTACTTCGTTTCTAGTTAATAGAAAAGGGGGGTGAATTCTATGAAACTAAAGAAAAAGTTTATTGTAGGTATAGTTACGTTTTTAGTTATTCCATTTATTGTGGGATTGATTGTAAATTATACTTATGATAAATTAAAAAACCACTCGAACGCCAATAAGAGTGGTTTTGAGGTTGAATTTAATTTAAAAATTAAACTCGACTAAGATATTCTAAACTATGGAATTACTACTCTAGTGTGAATAGAATGTAATTCTCTTTTTGTATAACTAAATATAATATTATTATAACATAATACTATATTTTATATAACTTTTTTTATGAATTTTTTATGTGTTTCTAAATAATAGCTAGCAACTGAGTCGCTTATTGAGAAAATTACGTAGGATATATAGAAGCCGAAGACCAAATAAAAAATGGTTTTCGGCTTTTGAAGAAGCAAGGCAAGTCACTACGTTCCATGCCAAAAACCCCAGGGGGTGCAAAGTTTGGCGAAAACTGAAAAAATAATTCTAGCGAATCGTGACAACTATAAAATTTATTATAAAGAAAGATGTTTTGAAAGTAAGTATATTACTTGAAAAGCATATTTCTTTATAATAAATTATTTATCAAATAATTAAATAATAAAATACTACACTTCTTAAAATTAGGATATAATTAAAATATAATAAAATTAAAGGCGATGGTGAGATGAAGAATTTTAACACAACAGGTACTTGTATAGAAAAAAAACATTACATGGTTAATATAGATGAAAAAATAAGCAAAATGGAAAAGATAATAGATAATGGAGATTATTTTGTAATAAACAAGCCAAGACAATTTGGAAAAACCACAACCATATCTAAACTATCAAAAAAATTAAAAGAAAAATACATAATAATTAGAAGTTCATTTGAAGGATTAGGAGACGATTTATTTAAAAATGAAGAACATTTCTGTAACACTATACTAGATGTATTTGCAGACACTTTACAATTTATAGATAAAGAAAAAAGTATAGAACTCAGAGAACTGAGTAAAAACTCTAAAAATATGAATGACTTATCAAAAGCCATAACAAGGTTTATTATAAATAGTAATAAAGAAGTAGTTTTATTCATAGATGAAATTGATAAAAGTAGTAACAATCAATTATTTATAAGTTTCTTAGGGATGCTTAGAAATAAATACCTCCTTTCTCAAGAGGAGCTAGACTATACCTTCAAAAGTGTAGTTTTAGCAGGGGTACATGATATAAAAAATTTAAAAGTTTTAGTAAGACAAGGAGAAGAACAAAAATATAACAGCCCTTGGAACATAGCAGTAAACTTTGATATAGATATGGCTTTTAATGAAGAAGAAATAGAAACAATGATAAAAGAGTATGCAAAATTAAATAATGTAGATATGGATACAAAATCTATTGCTAAAGAATTATACTATTATACAAATGGATATCCTTTTTTAGTAAGTAGACTATGCCAAATAATAGATGAAGTTATACTAAAAAAAGAAAAACAACCCTGGAGCAAAGATAATATTAATAAATCAGTAAAGTTAATACTTCAAGAAAAAAATACACTATTTGACTCTCTTATAAAAAACTTAGAAAATAACATAGAATTTAAAAGAATTATAGAAAAAATCATACTTATGGGAGAAGAAATTGTATATGTACCAAGTGATAATCTTATATCCATGGGAGAAATGTATGGATTTATAAAAAATGAAGAAGGAAGATGTAAAATTCATAATAGGATATTTGAACAGTACATCTATAATCACATTACTTCAATAACATCTAGAAATGATGCTAATATTTCTAAATATAATTATAGAGAGAACTTTATAACTAATGAGGGTGGACTTGATTTCAAAAAAATATTGTACAAGTTTCAAGAATTTATGAAAAAAGAATATAGTAGTGTAGATGTTAAATTTATTGAAAGAGAAGGCAGATTATTATTTTTAGCATTTATAAAGCCTATAGTAAATGGTGTTGGTTTTGATTTTAAAGAAGTTATGGTCAGTGAAGAAAAAAGGCTTGATGTAGTTATTACTTATAATAACTTTAAATATATTGTAGAACTTAAAATTTGGTATGGAGAAGAATATCATAAAAAAGGTATAAAACAATTAGTAGATTACTTAAATATACAAGGATTAGAGAAAGGATATTTATTAATATTCAACTTTAATAAAAACAAAGAATATAAACATGAAACTATAAATATAGACAATAAAGAAATAGTAACAGTATACGTATAATATAAAAATTAATAAACTACAAAAAGGTGCATCTAAGTAAAGTCTTACTTAAGAAGCATCTTTTTCTTATAGCAAGCCAAGTCACTACGTTCCTTGGCAAAAACCCCGACAGGTTGTGCGAAAAGTCCCTTAATATGGTATAATTTGATTAAATAACAGTTATTAGGGGGCCTTAAATTATGAACTATATCCAAAATGGAACTAGAGAACAAATTAGACTTGAGTCTATAGAATCGTTTGTTGAAGAAGACAATGAAGTTAGAGTAATAGATG
>NZ_JBOFOR010000296.1:0-8730 GCF_051659545.1 Romboutsia sp.
AAAGTTAGTAGGAAATTCAGTTATTTAATTATTAGAGTGTAAAATTGTTGGAACGCCGTATGAGGTGAAAGTCTCACGTACGGTGTGAAGTGGGGGAAAAGTTGGAGATAACTTCAAAGACTTACCTATCACTATAAATTGATAAAATTGTGATAGTTAATTTAATTAGAGTTATAATTGGGCTTAATCCAATCGGTGAATATGATAGTACCTTGCAAGAAATGGTGTATGAAGCAATTAATATTGATGAAGTAGAACAACCTGTAATTAGTGTAATAGAACAGGCTTGTAGTCATTGTGATAAAAATTATGAAAAAAATGAGACATGTTTAGTTAAAAAAAAGCATACAGATTGTAATGAGAAAAATATTTGTAGTGCTTGTGGAGATTGCATAAATAAATGTGATTTAGGTGCAATTTCAGATAAAATACAGTTCATACCAATGATAAAGTTACTAAAAGACCACAATAAACCTGTTTATGCTATAGTTGCACCAGCTTTTGTAGGACAATTTGGAGAAAATATTACTCCTGGGAAATTAAGAACAGGATTAAAAAAAATAGGATTTGAAGAAATGATAGAAGTATCTCTGGCAGCAGATATGTTGACGGTAAAAGAAGCTTATGATTACTGTGAACATATAGAAGGAAAAGAATCTGAATATTTCATAACAAGTTGCTGCTGTCCTGTATGGGTAAGCTTAATACAAAAAGATTATCCTGAAATACTTCGAAATGTATCTCCGTCTGTATCACCAATGATAGCCTGTGGTAGAGCCATAAAAATATTAAATTCTAAAGCTAAGGTAGTTTTTATAGGCCCTTGCATAGCTAAGAAAAAAGAAGCTACATTAGAGGATATAAAAGACGCAGTAGATTTTGTTCTTACATTTACAGAAGTAGAAGAAATTTTTAAGGCACTAAATATTAACTTACAAGAAATAGGGGAAGAAGATAGAGTTGAATCATCTTATTCAGGTAGAATCTATGGAAAATCAGGTGGAGTAAGTAAAGCTATAGAACTTTCAACAAAAAGGATAAACCAAAATATAAAATTTGAGGCAGTATCATTTCAAGGCGTTAAAGAGTGTAAGGAAGGGTTGGATAAGGTTATAAACAAAGAACTAGGCGCAACATTTATTGAAGGAATGGGGTGTATTGGGGGATGTGTAGGAGGTCCTAAAAGAATTGTAAGTGCAGAAAAAGGAATAGAATACATAACTAAGTATGGGGAAAGTACAGAGATGGAAACACCATATGAAAATTTAAATGTAGTTCAATTTTTAACTATGATGGGAATAAAGAGATTAGAATCTTTAGGAAAAAAAGAAGAAGAACAAGTTTTAAAAATATTTAGCAGAGATATAAATAAAAAGAAATAGTTAAAAAACTACTTACAAAGGGGATACGGGGGATGAAACGTAAGTCTAACCACTTTATTTTAGCTATAATTATAGGTTTAATATTAAGCTTAGTTGTATTAGGAGTAGAATTTTTAATCAAAGAAGAATCAAATGAAAGATATGGAAATAGGGATAGTGAAATATACAAAGTTATACAGATGAAAACTCTTACAGAATTAATATATGAAGCATCATCTCAAATTTACAAAGGTCCTGGAGCGAATGAAGGAAAAATAGCCTATATAACAATTGATGATGGACCAAGTAAGTATACAAATCAAATACTAGATATACTAGATAGAAATAATGTAAAAGCTACTTTTTTTATGCTAGATGGAAATATGAAAAAGAGACCTAATGAAGTAGAGCGTATAGCATTAGATGGACAGGGAGTAGGATTTCATAGTGTAAGTCATGATATACGCGTATTATACAAAACGCCAGAAATCACACTAGAGGAATTTGATACATGTAAGGAAACATATAAAAATATAACAGGTAAAGAGTCTAAATTAATAAGACTTCCATATGGAAGTAAACCTTATACTCCTGAAAATTCATATAAAATATTAGTTGATAATAATTACTTAATGTGGGATTGGAATCTAGACACAGAGGACTGGAGAGCTACTACTGACAAAATAGTAAGTAACGTATTATATTATGGAAGAAATAGAAGTAATTTGGTTGTATTAATCCATGAAAAAGAACAAAGCGTAAAGGCATTAGAGGGTGTAATAAAAGTATTAAAAAATAGAGGATATGTAATATTACCAATAGATGAGAATACACAACCTCTCAATTACTGGAGTGAAAATTTGTAACCTTATTATAAAAGCAACAAATAATAAGAGTACTTTCTATAAAAAGCTATATTATTATAAATAATTGACAATAATAATAGTAATTGGATATAATTAAATGAAAGTAAATATTAAAAGCTAAGATGAAGAGGAGTAAGTAAATACTACTAAAAGAGAGGAAAGTTCAAAGGCTGAAAGACTTTTCAAGTACAGGTTTACAGAAGGTAGCTTCGGAGTTTCTAAACTGAAATAGTAGTAGGTTTAGACGGTGAGAATCGTTAAATTTATTGAGAGTCAGTATTATTTTATATTAATTAATACTGAAATTAAGGTGGTAACGCGAGCTTCTCGTCCTTAAAATAGGATGAAGGGCTCTTTTTTTGTTCATAAAATTAATTATATAAAAAGGAGGAAACAAACATGGAAAATACTAATTTATCAAAAACGTACAATCCAAAAGATTTTGAATCGAGACTATACCAAAGATGGTTAGACGAAGGATTATTTAAATCTTCACCAAATCCAAACAAGAAGCCATTTACAATAATGCTTCCACCGCCAAATATAACAGGGCAATTACATATGGGGCATGCACTAGATCATACTTTACAAGATATACTTATAAGATGGAAGCGTATGGACGGATATGAAGCATTATGGCAACCAGGAACTGACCATGCATCTATAGCAACAGAGGTTAAGGTTGTTGAAAGAATAAAAGAGCAAGAAGGCAAAACTAAGTATGAATTAGGAAGAGAAGAATTCCTAAACAGAGCTATGGACTGGAGAAATGAATTTGGTAGAAAGATAGTAGACCAAATGCAACAGTTAGGAGATTCTTGTGACTGGGATAGAGAAAGATTTACAATGGACGAAGGATGTAATGAGGCAGTTACAGAGTTCTTTGTGAAACTATATAAAGAAGGTCAAATATACAGAGGAAACAGAATAATAAACTGGTGTCCAGATTGTAAGACTACTTTATCAGATGCAGAAGTTGAGCATGAAGAGTTTGATGGAAAATTCTATCACATCAAATATCAAATAAAAGATAGTGATGAATTCTTAGAAATAGCTACAACTAGACCAGAAACAATGCTTGGAGATACAGGAATAGCTGTAAACCCAGAAGACGAAAGATATAAGCATTTAGTAGGTAAACATGCAATACTTCCTATAGTAGGTAGAGAGCTTATAATAGTTGCTGATGACTATGTTGATTTAGAGTTTGGTACAGGTGCAGTTAAAATGACTCCAGCTCATGATCCTAATGACTTTGAAGTAGGAAAAAGACATGATCTTGAGAAGATAAACGTAATGAATGAAGATGGAACTATGAATAAGTTAGCTGGAAAATACGAAGGTATGGATAGATATGAGTGCAGAAAGCAACTTATGGCTGACTTAGATGAAATGGGATATGTAATAGCAATAAAAGACCATAACCATAATGTAGGTTCTTGTTATAGATGTAGAACTGTAGTTGAGCCAAGATTATCTGATCAATGGTTCGTTAAGATGGATGAGTTAGCTAAACCTGCCCTAGATATGCTAAGAGATAAAGATTTAGAATTTGTACCAGATAAATTTGATAAGACTTATTCACAATGGTTAGAGAATATAAGAGACTGGTGTATATCAAGACAGTTATGGTGGGGTCACCAAATACCAGCTTATTACTGCCAAGACTGTGGTGAAGTAATAGTATCAAAAGAAATGCCAACAGAATGTAAGTGTGGGCATACTAGCTTCAAGCAAGACGAAGACGTACTAGATACATGGTTCTCTTCTGCATTATGGCCTTTCTCAACATTAGGATGGCCAAACAAAACAGATGATTTAAATTACTACTATCCAACAAGTGTACTTGTTACTGGATACGATATAATATTCTTCTGGGTAGTAAGAATGGCATTTGCAGGTAAATTCTGTATGGGAGAAACTCCATTTAAACATGTATTAATACATGGACTAGTTAGAGACTCAGAAGGTAGAAAAATGAGTAAATCTCTAGGCAATGGTATAGATCCATTAGAAGTAATAGACCAATATGGAGCAGATGCTCTAAGATTCATGTTAGCAACTGGAAATTCCCCAGGAAATGACATGAGATTCTATATGGAAAGAGTAGAATCATCAAGAAACTTCGCTAATAAATTATGGAATGCATCTAGATTTGTATTCATGAACATAGATGAAGAAACAATGGCAGGAGTAACTAGAGAGTCAGTAGAAGCTAACATGACTTTAGCTGATAAGTGGATAATATCAAGAGCTAATAATGTGGTTAAAGAAGTTACTGAGAACATGAACAACTTCGATCTTGGTATAGCTGCTCAAAAAATCTATGACTTTGCATGGTCTGAGTATTGTGATTGGTATATAGAAATAGTGAAGCCTAGATTATACTCTGAGGATAAAGAAGCTAAGCAAACTGCTTTATATACATTAACATATGTATTAGAGAAGATATTAAAGCTTCTTCATCCATATATGCCATTTATAACAGAAGAAATATACACTCACCTTCCAACAGTAGAAGGAAGTATAGTAGTAGCAGAGTTCCCTCACTACACTGATGCTGACAACATGGCTAAAGAAGAAGAAATGATGAACTTAACAATGGATGGTATAAGAAACATAAGAAATGTTAGAGCGGAAATGAATGTACCACCATCAAAGAAAGCTAAGGTAATAATAGTGCCGTCAGTGGAAAAGAAAGACACTATGCAAGCTGGACAAGACTACTTTGTAACATTAGCATCTGCATCAGTAGTTGAAATACTTGAAGATGAAACTAACATACCTGAGGATGCAGTAAGTATAGTTATAGAAGGTGTTAAGATATTCATACCTCTTGATGAATTAGTAGACTTCTCTAAAGAACTAGATAGATTAAACAAAGAGAAGGCTAAGTTAGAAGGGGAAATAAAGAGAGTTAATGGAAAACTTTCTAACCAAGGATTCTTAGCAAAAGCTCCAGACAGTTTAATAAATGAAGAAAAAGCGAAGAAAGAAAAGTTCGAAGAAATGATGAACTCTGTTGTAGAAAGAATAACTAACATAGAAGCTAAAATGAAGTAATGAATTTAAAGAATATCTCCAAATCATATTAATGATGAGGAGATATTTTTTACGCTTAAGGATATTATATTATTTCAAAATTTTTCTTCACCTTAGTATAGTACCAAGGTATATAATGATATTAAGAAGAAATATATAAATAACAAATTAGGAGTGATATTGTGCGGTCAAAACAACAATTCATAAAAAGTATTGGGTTGGTAATCTTGGGGTCATCTATTTTAGCATTTGGAAGTTACAATTTCAACTATCAAAATAGCGTAACAGAGGGTGGAGTATTAGGTTTAATACTATTAATAAAAAATATATTTGATATATCTCCATCAATAACAAGTCTAATCATTGATTTATCTTTATTCATATTAGGGTCTAGATTTTTTGGAAAGAAATTTTTAATGTATTCTATATTATCTACCATGACATTTTCTACATCTTATAGAATGTGGGAAAATATAGGTTTTGTAGTCCCAAGCCTTACTAACAATATGCTAATTGCAAGTATATTGGCAGGTATAGGTGTAGGTATTGGGGTTGGATTAGTAGTTAGAGGTGGAGGGGCTTCTGGAGGAGACGATGTTATTGCACTTTTAGTAAGTAGGTTTACAAAACTAAAAGTAAATCATGTTTATCTAATTACAGATGGCATAGTTTTAGTGCTTTCATTAGTTTACTTAGATTTTAAACAAATATTTTTCTCAATAATAGCAGTTACTATAAGTGGTAAAATAATAAGTATACTTCATATTGAGCATGATGAAGATGATAGTAATGAAGAAAATGATGAATATGTAGAAGAAAACATAGTATTATAATTATAAAGGCTATGAGTGTACGGCTCATAGCTTTTAATGTACATAATAAAATACCTAGAAAGGAAAATCACATGAAGGAATATTATAAAATAGGTGAAATATCTAAGATATATGGTATTGGAAGAGATTCTTTGATGTACTATGAGGAGTTGGGAATATTAAAACCTTTTAGAGATAAAAATGGATATCGTATGTACAAAATATCAGATATATGGATATTGAATCTAATAAAAGAACTTAGAAGCTTGAATTTTCCTATGAAAAAAATAAAAGAATATTTAGATGACAGAAATATTGAAAATACTAATAAAATACTAAATGAAGAAATAATATTAATAGATAAGAAAATGGAAGAGTTTGCAGAGCATAAAAAGAATATACTTAAAAGGTTAGAAGTAATAAACGAAGCTAACACTAATTTAAAATTAGATGAAATCGAAACAGTTTATATAGGAAAAAGGAAAGCATTAAAACTAAATGCAGATATAAAAAAAGATGAAGAATTTGATTTTTTAATTCAAAAACTACAAAAAGAATATGAAAATAGATTCAATATACTAGGGAAAAATAATATAGGGGCAACATTTTGCTTAGATAAAGTAAAACAAGATATTTACAATGAATATAAATCAGTGTTTTGCTTTCTAGAAGAAGATGAAGAAATATATAATATTATTGTTGATGAAGGTTACTATATAACTTTAACTTATAAAGGAACTTATAAAAATAATAGATATCATTTAAAAGATATGTTCAACTACATAGAAGAAAAAGGATATAAACTTCTAAAAGATCCAATAGAAATCTATAAAATTGATATACATGAAACGGGTGATGTAGATGAATTTATTACAGAAATACAAATGCCAGTTTCTATAGAATAAATAATAAATAATATATGATATAATTAAGATAAATAGTAGGAGGAGTAAAATGGCTGGGAATATATTTGGAAAAATGGCAGCAGATACATTAGGACTATCAGATATAGGTAAAATAATAGAACCGAAAGATTTTGATAAAGTAGATGGTGATGATTACATAATGAATGAAGATGGAGAAAAAATCTACTTCGTTATAAAATCTAAATCAGATGAGTATGTATTTACTAATAGGGGATTATTACATGTAGATGGAGCAAGTGCAATAAGCAAAAAGAGAACAGTAAAAAGATATGATTTTTATTATGAAAGAGTTAACTCAGTAACTTTAGAAACAGCGGGTACAGTAGATTTAGATATAGAAATAAAATTTAGTTTTGGAAATCAAGGTTTCAGCATAGACGTAGATAAAAAACAATTAGAAAAGTTAAAAGATTTATATAAAGCTCTAGTTGAAATAGGAAGAATACAGGGAAAAAATAACGCAAGAGTAGAAGATGGTATAAATGGATTAAAAATGGCTAATGATGCAATTACAAGATGCTCACTAGAAGGTAATCCAGCAGATATAATAAAAGATATAGCTAACTTCAACTTTGATTGGATGGAAAATTTAAGAACTATTCACAATAATAGAGATTTTGGAGAAGTATTTGAAAAGTATATAAACAATTAAATATGACATAAATGAAGATATTGGTATAAGTACTAATATCTTTTTTGTTTACAAAAATAAGCATTGCAAGCTATAGAAGAACTATTAGAGGATAATTATTATATATGGGGAATATATATACTTTATATATTTAAGGAGGGATAAAATTATGATACGCAAATTAACTCAATCAGACAAAGAAAAAGTTTTGAAATATGTATCTAAAGAATCCAGCATAAACCTGTTTATAATTGGGGATATTGAACAATTTGGTTTTGATAAAGATTTTCAAGAAATATGGGGTAAATTTGATGAATTTGAAAATATAAAAGCTGTATTACTAAGATATACAAATAATTTTATAGTTTACTATGAAAATCAAGAAGAAAACATACAAGAATTTAAAGAAATAATCAAGAACTATAATGTCAAAAAAATGATTTCTGGAAGAGAAGATTTAGTACAAGTACTTAAAACAGCATTAGAAAATTATAATGAGAGAAAAACTTACTTTTGTGAATTAAAGGACAAAAGTAATCTACTAAATTGGGATGAAAGTGTAAAGTTGGCAGTACCTGAAGACGCTGAAAGAATATACAATTTATTAGAAACTATAGAGGAATTTGTATCAGAAAATGATAAAGACTTAATAAAAGATAGAGTAGAAGATAAATCTATTAGGGTTTATTATATAGAAAATGATGAAGGTGAAATGATAAGTATATCTCAGACTGCAGCAGAAAATAGTAAATCTGCAATGGTAGTGGGAGTAGCTACTAGAGCTGGATATAGAAAAAAAGGATACATTAGTAAGTGTTTATCAAGGTTGTGTAATGATTTATTAGATGAAGGAAAAATACTGTGTTTATTTTATGATAACCCACAAGCAGGAAAAGTATATCACAAAATAGGATTTAGAGAAATTGGTAAGTGGACTATGTTAGTAGAAAAATAAATTACAATAAATTGCCGAAAAGCCCCCTTCTTTAGATGTGGGGATGAAAGGCAAGGTCTCAAACTATCTTAATAAAGAGAGGTGGAACAACTTCTAGTTATATTAAGTCTCAAATGTTGTATAATAAAAATAATATA
>NZ_JBOFOR010000297.1:0-9176 GCF_051659545.1 Romboutsia sp.
ACTTTAAATTATCCTATTTTTCATAAATTTAAGGAGATTGAATAATTTGCCTCTATTAATTATATAATTTTGGTCAAATTATATAATCTTTAAGATAATTTAATTATACAATTAATGGCTTCGCCAGTAATTAAAAAAGGAACTATTTCTAGTTCCATAAATCAATATTTTTATCAATAAATTCTATTGCCTTGGCGGCTGTAATTCCATCAACTTCACCCATGATTTTAGTAAGTCTCTCACTATTCCAAAATACATCTTTAAACTCAGATAAATAACATCCACCATCAAAGTTAGGTATACAAGCAAAATTTCCATATTCTGAAGCACCTATAATTATATGTATAAAAGATCTACTTGAAATATGTAGCTCTAGTTGTGTCTCACTTTTATCAAAGTACTCTATTTTTCCATTCCATGACTCAAGTTCACCATTTATTTTCCTTCTACATTCAAAAATCATAAAGTTCTCCTTATTTTAGAATTATACTAACTTCATTATGAGCATTAAAGATATCTTCTTTGGTTACTTGCCTTACTGATTTTGATGCTGCAGATATTAAGCACATTTTAGCAATTGAATTAATCTCCCTAGGATGACCATTTGTCATAGAATGAAGTAATTCAAAACAATCCTCATCGAAGATAGGTTCACTACATCCAGCTACGCGTAAGCGGCTTATTACATAATCTCTTACTTCTTCACAAGTTAATCCTTCTAAATTATAACTAACAGCTATGCGCTGGCGAAGAGCCTCATGATTACTTCTATTAATTTGATGTATAAAATTTATTTGACCTGTCAATATTACTATTGCAAGATCTTTAGAGTCCATCATAAAATTAAATATTATCCTTAGATCGTCAAGTACTGAGTTTTTTATAAACTGTACTTCATCTATTATTATAACTGGAGTAATATTTTTATTGGTGTAATAGTTGTAGATGGACTCTTGTATCTGCTTAAACATAGCAACTTTTTTACAAGCAGGCTCCACACCAAGTCCATCACAAAGGGCTCTATAAAAATCCATAACCGTAAGTGTTGTTAGTGGAATATACACACACTTATATAAATTAGGATTTAGGTTTTCTTTGAAGTACCTAAGCAATGATGATTTTCCTGCTCCAGGTTCTCCAGTGATTAAACCAAATCCTTTATTTTGTTTAAGGAAATCTAGTCTACTTAATGCTTGATTAAATTGATTAGATTTATAGAAATTATTTTTTTCAACTTCTTTACTAAATGGATCTATTGTAAGTCCAAAATATAATTTATACATAAATATTTATCCTTTCTAAATTGAATATGGGCTAAAATCTACTGTAGATTTATTTTTACCACGTTTTATTTTTGAGTTATCTATTTTATTTACTTTTAATATTTTATCAAGTTTTTCTCCATTTTCTGAGAATATAAAAGCTTCATCTTCATTGGTAGGATCATATCTTATGTTAATTTTATTTCCTACATATTGAACAGGAACTTCATAAAGTTTATTATCTATAGATACAGTTGCATCATTTTTAACCTTTCTATTTACTCTATATAAAAATGAATTACTTAACTCTTGTGATGATAGTAATCTTAATTCATTAGGATTAGATAAAAATTTATCTATAGGCTTCGCCTTTATAGAACTATGAAGTGTAGAATTATATTGTGATTCTACATAATGATTAAGAGATACATTTAGTTCATCAATAGATGCAAAAGAACTTGTATCTAATAAATGTTGCCACTGTTTTTGTAGTGTTTGGAACCATCTCTCTATTTTCCCTTTTGATTGAGGTGAGTACGGTTCTGCAAAACATCTAGTTGTTCCTAGTGATGCACAGATAAGTTCCATTTGTATAGCTCTAAATACCTTTCCATTATCAAAGAATACTTTTTTAGGAACACCTCGCTTTGCTATAGCATCTTTAAATACTGATAATACAGCCGTTAGGCTATCTATTTCAAAGGCTTTGCAACTAACAACTAGTCTTGATGAATCATCTAAAAAAGCAATTATATAGGTTTTATGTTTCTTACCGTTGATAGTCAAATAAGGTCCAACAGAAATATCTGATTGCCAACAGTCATTTGGATTTTCAAATTCAAATGCTCTTCTATCCTTTATTGTTTCTGCTTTAATATCAGTTTGATTTTTTAAATATCGTTGAACTGTTGATAGTGAAATATCTGATGGTTTAACAATATTTCTTATAATAATTTCTTGATGAATAGACTTTGCTGTTCTTCTTGGGTTTTCCCTTTTTAGATTTAAAATTACTTCTTTAATTTCAGTTTTCAATTTTCTAGATTCTCCTTTGTCACTTCTATTTTTAGGATATAAGCCATCAATTCCTTTTAATTTGTACAATCTTAACCATTCCTTTATAGTTGCAGGAGCATATTCTTTCTTTAGTCCTAGAGGAACATCATATTGCTTAGCACAAATATCTTGAAGATAATCTACAACAGTTTTATGTGGAAAATTATTATTTAGTATTGGTACAATTAATGAATATCTGAATAGTGCTATTTGTCTTCTTGCTTCTTCATCCATTTTTAATATTTCCTTTCAATAGTTTCTATTAAAAGGATTAACAATACCATTTATTTGAAAACTTACAATGTTGTGTGGGGTAAGGAAATTTATCTTTTTTACCTTATGGAAAGATGAGGAAATGACTTTATTTATAACTGATAAAATTGTATTTTTACATGAAAAATTAGCCTACATTATTTTTTTATAGGCGTATCCATGAAAGATCTGTTTAATTTTAAAAAGTAATTTACATTGAAATATTTAGGTTTAAGATTTAATATTTGAGTTACAATATCACTATCCCTAACGGGTATTTCAAGAAATATTTCACAGTAAACTCTTAAATAATAAGTAATATTATCAATATTGGATTTAAATCTATTTATATAAAAAGTTATATGTCCAAGTGAAAAGCAAGGATTTATTATGTTTAAATCTTCGATTATTCTTGTATAATATTTTTTTTTAACAATTAACATTTCTAATAACATTACTACAGTTTCTAGAGTATGTTGAAAGTATGGAATTAAATCAGAGGGGATTAGTGCATGCGTTTTTCTACAAACTGGACATATTACTCTTTGTATTTTAACTCTAGCAGTAATTTCTTTACAGATAACTGTACGATAATAGCTAGCATGTCTATGTAAATTTCCAGCATAGTTACAATTGGCGCAGCCATTTATTACTTGATAGAAATCTTCTTCTGAATTTTTTATTATTCTTTGTATAAAGTTAGGAAAATTGGTTAATAACATAAATACGATTAGATTATAAGTTTTAGATTTAAGGAGGAGGGCTCTGCGAAAAGTCTTCTCCTTTTTTCGTTATAATCTTTTTCACCTCTTGATGGAATATTATCCAAAAACTATTAATTATAATCTTTTACATCAGATTATATAATCTGATTATTAAAAAAGCAACTTAAGATATCTTCTATTAAATGAAAGATATTTTAAATTGCTTTTTTAGGTATATTTTCATATGAAATAAATTGACGTATAACATTATATTAAGACTTTTTATGCTTAGTAAAATATAAAAAATGTGCAAATTTGATAAATATAAGCAATATTAGTAAACTTAAAAGCATAAAATTCATGTTAAATTTAGGAAAATAGTCTAAATTCATAAAAAAGTTACAAAAGAGTTACAAAAAATGATATAATATAAATAATAAAGTTGTAATAATAACAAAAAAAGAAATATTGGAGTGGTATAAATGATTAAATTTACTAATGTGGATAAGATCTATTCTGATGGTAATAAATCATTAGATAATATAAATTTAGGAATAAAACAAGGTGAATTTGTGTTTTTAGTAGGACACTCAGGAGCAGGAAAGTCGACATTGTTGAAATTGTTAACGAGAGAAGAAAAGATTTCATCAGGAAGAATTTCTGTTAGAGGAGAAGACATTACTAAAATAAAAAACTCAAAAATACATAACCATAGAAGGTATTTAGGTATAATATTTCAAGATTTTAAGTTGTTAAAAGAAAAGACAGTTTATGAAAATGTTGAGATAGCAATGAGAGCAGTAGGAGCAAATCCTAAAAACATAAAGCCTAGAGTAATGGAAGTATTAGACAAAGTAAAGATTGCAGATAAACATAATAAATATCCATCGGAACTTTCAGGTGGAGAATGTCAAAGAGTTGGTATCGCTAGAGCTATAGCTAACAAACCGTCTATAATCATAGCAGATGAATGTACTGGAAACTTAGATATAGATAACTCTGTAGCAATATTGAAAATATTAGAAAAAATAAATGAAGAAGGCGTTACAGTCATAATGGCAACTCATGATATTGAAATATTAAAGTTATTTCCTAAAAGAACAATAGAAATTGAATCAGGAAAAATATTAAAGGATACAAAGAGGGAGTCATATGAAGTTATTGTCTAGTTTTTTATATAGTTTAAAGCAAGGAATTAAAGGTGTTTTTAGTAATAAAGCTATGAGCTTTATATCTATAATATCAGTTACAGCAACGCTGATAATACTTGGAGTAGTCCTTTCAGTAGTTTTAAACATAAATCAGCTTATAAAAGTAGCAGAAGATGAAATAAATGAAGTAAGAGTTGCTGTAGATGGAAAATTAGATGAAGATTCCTTAAAAACACTTGAAAGTAATCTACTTAAAGTAGAAGGTGTAGAAAAAGTAGAATATAAATCAAAAGAATCTTCTTTTAATGACATGAAAAGTAGCTGGGGAGAAGACTCATATCTTTTAGAGGGCGTAAAAAACCCGCTTGATGATTTTTACGTAGTAACAATAGATAATCCAGATAATATAAAAACAATATCAAATAAAATAGTAAAATTAGAAGGTGCAGGCAAGATAGAATACCATCAAGATATAATGCAAAACTTTTTAGATATATCAAATAAAGTTAAAAAGTTTGGTGGATTAATAATAAGTTTCTTACTATTAATTTGTTTAGTGCTAATATCAAATACTATAAAAAGTAGAGTTCTTAGCAAAAAAGAAGAAATTCAAATAATAAAATATGTTGGAGCAAGCAACATATTTGTAATAGCGCCTTTTATTGTAGAAGGTTTTGTAATAGGAATTTTAGGTGCAGGTTTAGCTGTAGGAACATGTGTATTTATTTATAGCCGTGTTATACAAAGTGGTGTGACAAGTATAAATTCTATAATTGGAAATTCAATACTTCCCTTAAGTAACGTTTCATCTACATTATCATTAGTTTTAGTTGCAACTGGTATAGTGGTAGGTGTGTTAGGAAGTATATTATCAGTAAAAAAACATTTAAAAGTATAAAAATATTTAGGGGGGGAAGTTGAGTGAAAAAAATACTATCAATACTAACAGTTTGTTCAATGTTATTTACAACAAACTTCGTATATGCAGATAATAAAGAAGAAAAATTAGATAAACAGCTTACTGAAAACAGACAGGAACAGGAAGATATAGCTGGAAAGATTAAAGGTTTAGATACAAAAGTAGCAGAAATTGAAAAAAATATAGAAGATACTAATGCAAAAATAGGCAAAATAGATTCAGAAATTGAGTCAACTAAGTCTGAGATAAAAATATTAGAAGAAAAAATAGCTAAAAATGAAGAATTATTAGGACAAAGATTAAAAGTTATAAGCAGTAACTATTCTATAGGATATATGAAAGTTATACTAAGTAGTGATTCATTATCAGATTTCTTTAACAATATTTATATGGTTAAACAAGTTGTTGAACAAGATAAAGTTTTATTAAAGGAATTAGATGAAAATAAACTTTTAGTAAAAGAAAAAGAAAAAGAACTAGAAACTAAAAAGAAAAACCAAGAAGATTTAAAACTTTCATTACAAAATGACAATGAAGCTGTAAAAGCAGATAAAGCAGAATTAGAAAGTTTAAAATCTAAATTAGAAAAAGAAGAAGAAAGCTTAGAAGGTGAAGTAGAAAAGCTAGCGGCTCAAAGTAAAGTAGATGTTGAAAATGGAGCAGTTATATCTAGCGGATCATGGCCTGTACCAGGGCATAGTCGTGTAAGTTCACCTTATGGATATAGATTACATCCAGTTTTAAATGTACAAAAAATGCATACAGGTATAGATATACCAGCACCAGAGGGAACACCAGCAGTAGCAATAGATAGTGGTACAGTAATATTCTCAGGAGTTCAAGGTTCTTATGGAAATACAGTTATGATTCAACATGATGATGGAAAAGTAACTCTTTATGCTCATAATAGTGCATTATTAGTATCTGTAGGTCAAAGAGTTGAAAAAGGACAAGTTGTAACTAGAATAGGATCAACAGGAAGATCAACAGGACCACATTTACACTTTGAAGTAAGAATAAATGGTAAGCATACAAATCCGATGGGTTATATAAATTAATCAAGATGATATAAAATAAATACCTATTATATGATAATATATAATAGGTATTTATTTTTTACGCTTAAGAAAATTATATTACCTAAAAAGCTGCATTGCCTCTAAAAATATAGATAATTAGTTTATTTTAAGGAGAAAAATTATGAAAGAATATATAGTTGTAGATTTAGAAACAACGGGACTAGACCCGAATAAAGGTTGTGAAATAATAGAGATAGGCATAACGGAAATAGTAGATTATAAAATTATTAGAAATTACTCGAGATTAATAAAGCCAAAATCTCATATACCATATCATATAACACAGATAACTAATATAGATGATGGAATGGTAAAAAATGAAGAGGGTATAGGGGAAGTATTACCTAGATTTAGAAAATATATAGGTGATAAAACTATAATAGCTCATAATGCTAAGTTTGATTTGAAATTTTTGAATTTCTATTTGAAAGAAATGAACCTACCTCCAATAGAAAATTATATTTGTACATTAGAAATGTTAAAAAAAATGAAAAGTTATAAAGGAAAAAATAAAAAATTAGAAACTGCTTGTGCCTATTATGATATAGAAAATAAAAATGCACATAGAGCAGATAGTGATACTTTAGCTACAGCACAGTTATTTTTAGTAATAAAAGATGAAGATTAAATAAGCGTAAATTTATACGCTTATTTTTTGTACGTTCAGCATGTCTACTGAGCCGATAGGTTGAAAGAAACCTTATCGCCTAACCAACAGGAAGATAACCCGTAAGCAAGGGCGTCACTGGTAACGGTGAGTCTGAAGGAAGCCGAAGGGGGAATATGGAACATAACGTAAGTAAACCAAAGTTGGCTATTAAAGTGGGTAACCTTGCAAAATATGGGAAAGCCCTAAAGTTGGATAACTTTAATAGTTAAGATGGATGCGTTCATATTCAGGCAGGTAGACTTATCTGAAGAAGTCCTGTACTCTTCTGCAATTGCAGATAGATTTGAACAAGTAGAAATATAAGGAATAATTGAAAGGTGCAGGATGGCAGATGATTCCGTAGTAGTTATTAACTCTTAGCCTATGAAGTCTGGTAACAGTATGGAGGGTAAAACTAAGAAGATATTACACCTAGTTGTAATAAGGTATACATTACCAAAAGTGTGTATGCTTGCGAAGGGATGAAGGTAAATTAAAGTTGATTTGAGTAGAAATATGATTTCTAAACTTAAATGAAGATAATTTTAGTTGAAATACTAAAAGGAACGTTAGCCCAGGAAGTGACGAACTATCTAGGGCTATCGCCCGCATAAGTATAGTATTTATGTGAGAGTTAAGAATATTGCCAAAGGCTAGAGAATCTAACTAGCATAAAGAAAATAATACGGTTTAGTTAAGAGTAATCTAATTAACATCAAGCGAAGTAGGAGGTCATGATGAAGAAATGGTATAGTTTGATAGATAAAGTATATGATAAGAAAAATTTATATAAATCTTTTAAGCAAGTTAAGTCCAATAAGGGTGCTCCAGGCGAAGATGGAGAAACTATTGAGATGTTTAACGAGAAATTAGATTTTAATATAGTAAAACTTCATCATGAACTAAAGACAAATACATATATAGCATCACCTGTAAAACGGGTGTATATAGACAAGGATGATGGAACTAAAAGACCACTAGGCATACCTACAGTAAGAGATAGAGTTGTACAACAGGCATTAAGGAATGTAATAGAGCCAATTTTTGAGCCAAGTTTTCATCCATCTAGCTTTGGATATAGACCGAAAAGGTCATGTCATAATGCGATAGCAAAGGCAGAAATGTTTATGAATAAATATGGATTAGAATATGTTGTTGATATGGATTTATCCAAATGTTTTGATACATTAAATCATGAAATTATTTTAAAATCAGTAAATGAAAAGATTAGTGATGGTAAAATACTTAAACTGATTGAACAATTCTTAAAGTGTGGTATCAAGGAAAAGTTTGAGATACAGGATACAGAAATTGGTAGCCCACAAGGTGGAGTAATATCACCTTTGCTAATGAACATCTACATGACTAAATTTGATAACTACATGAAGGATAATAAAATTAGAATAGTAAGATATGCGGATGATATATTAATTTTTGCTAGGACGAAGTCAGATGCAGGAAAATATAAAGCTATCGCTGTTAAAATTTTAGAAGATGAATTAAAACTAAAAGTTAATGAGAAAAAGACACACATTGCTAATGCATATGATGGTGTATCATATTTAGGATTTATAATTAAGAAAAACTATATGATAATACATCCTAAAAGAGTAGAAAAATTTAAAGATAAAATTAGAAAACTAACACCAAGAAATAGTGGATTAAACATTGATGCAGTTGTTAGTAAAATAAATCCAGTAATTAGAGGTTGGACAAATTATTTCAGAATTGCAAATTGTAAATTTGAATTTGGAAAACTTTTCAAGTGGATTAAGCGAAGGCTCAGAATGAAGAAGATGAAAGAATGGAAATCCCCGAAGGGATTACATAAACAGCTCAGACGACTGGGATATAAAGGGCAATTCAAAAAAATATCTATGAGTAGATGGAGAAACTCATCATCTACATTAATACATATGGCACTTCCAAATACGTGGTTTGACGAAATCAAACTATTTGACATGTCTAAAGTAAAAGTTAATACTTTGTATTGCTACAGATGTAGCAACTAAAATTTATCAGGAGCCGTATGCGAGGCCCGCACGTACGGTTCTGTGAGAGGTCTGAACTCGGGATTAATTACCCCGAGTTTTTCCTACTCGAT
>NZ_JBOFOR010000298.1:0-1229 GCF_051659545.1 Romboutsia sp.
AAGTAGGTGATAAAATTGCTTAGAGCATATAAATATAGAATATATCCAAATGAAGAACAAAAGATATTCTTAGCAAAGACATTTGGGTGCAGTAGATTTATATACAATATGATGTTAGCAGATAGAATTAAATCTTATGAAGAAAATAAAGATTTAGATATAAAGAAAATTAAATATCCTACACCTGCGCAGTATAAAAAAGATTATGAGTGGTTAAATGAAGTTGATAGTTTAGCATTAGCAAATGAACAACTAAATTTAGATAAAGCATACAAAAACTTTTTTAGAAATAAATCAGTAGGTTTTCCAAAGTTCAAATCAAAGAAAACTAATTATCATAGTTATACAACAAACAATCAAGGAACTACTGTAAACATAGAAAATGGCTATATAAAAATACCAAAATTAAAAACTAGAATAAAGATAAAGCAACATAGATTATTTGAAGGCATAATAAAAAGTTGTACTATATCAAAAACACCTAGCAATAGATATTATATATCTATATTAGTAGAAACTGAAATAGAAACATTACCTAATATAGATAAAAAAATTGGAGTAGATGTAGGACTTAAAGAATTTGCTATATGTTCAGATGGACTAAGAGTTGCAAATCCTAAGCATCTTAGAAATTCTGAAAAAAGATTAGCTAAATTACAAAAGGATTTATCAAGAAAAGTAAAAGGTAGTAAAAATAGAAATAAATCAAGATTAAAAGTAGCTAAATTACATCAAAAGATAGCAGACCAAAGAGCAGATTTCCTTAATAAGTTATCGAGTAAACTAATATGTGAAAACCAAACAATAGTTATCGAAGACTTAAAGGTAAAAAATATGCAGAAAAATCACAAGTTAGCAAAAGCCATAAGTGAAGCAAGTTGGTCAGAATTTAGAAGAATGCTAGAATATAAGGCAAGTTGGTATGGTCGAGAAATAATTGTAGCACCTTCTAACTATGCAAGTAGCCAAATGTGTTCTAATTGTGGATATAAGAATGAAGAAGTAAAGAACCTAGCACTTAGAGAATGGACTTGCCCAGATTGTAAAACACATCATGATAGAGATATAAATGCTAGTATGAATCTACTGAAATTAGCTATATAATTTTGGTATACAGTTGGGATAGGAACTATCCTATAAGCTTGGAGATACTTAGTACAATGGTACTATTGACCAAGAAGCTCCCACTTCAAACGTTACCGTAGGTAGTTAAGTGGTGAGTAGTTCAC
>NZ_JBOFOR010000299.1:0-24884 GCF_051659545.1 Romboutsia sp.
TCCAAAAGGTTCTAGTTTGTGAAGTTCTTCTACTAAATTTAAATTTACTACATCTTCGTTAAGCTCAAATTCTACGTTGATGTTTTCTATTAAATCCTCTTCGTTTAAATTATAATTTGCAATTTTGTTTACTTCTTCATCTAGTAACTTAACTTTGTCTGCATCAAGTCCCAGTCCAGCTGCTTGGTCGTGACCTCCAAACTTATTTAACAAGTCCTTACATTTTACCAAAGCGTCAAATATACTAAAACCTTTTATAGATCTAGCAGAACCAGTAGCTTCACCATCTTCTATTGTTAAAAGTATTGTTGGCTTGTAGTATTTTTCTGTAAGTTTTGAGGCTACTATTCCTATAATACCATGTTGCCATCCTTCATTAGCTATAACTAAAACTTTATCTGTTTTATATTTTTCATTAGCTTCTATTATAGCCTCTGCTTCTTGATACATTTTGCCTTCTATCATTTGTCTTTCATTGTTTTTTTCTTCTAATAAATTAGCTATTTCTTTTGCTTTTGATACATCTTTAGTTGTAAAAAGTTCAACTCCTAAAGATGAATATCCTAATCTTCCTGAAGCATTAATTCTAGGCCCTATAGAAAATCCTATGTGAGAAGAACCTATTTTATCACTCTCAACTCCACATACTTTTATTAGTTCTCTTAAACCTATATTTTGTCCCTGGGACATAAGTTTTAATCCATTTTTTACTATTATTCTATTCTCATCTACTAAGGGTACAATATCACATATAGTAGCTAGTGTAACTATTTCTAAATAATCATATAAAGTCGTTTTGAATTCTTCTTCTGGTGTTAAAGCTTGTATTAATTTAAAGGCTACACCACATCCACATAACATATCAAATGGATAATGACAATCTTCTTGTTTTTGATTTATTACTGCATAAGCTTTTGGTATTTCACTTTGACATTCATGATGGTCTGTTATTATGACATTTATCCCAAGCTCATTTGCTAAGTCTACTTCTTTTACTGAAGTTATTCCACAGTCTACGGTTATTATTAAATTAGCATCTTGTGAATGTATGTATTTAATTGCATCTTCATTAATTCCATAACCTTCTTCTAGTCTATTTGGTATATAGAACTGTACTGGATAGTTTATAGAATCAAAATATATACATAAAATTGCTGTTGAAGATACTCCATCTACATCATAATCGCCATAAATCCATATTTTCTCATTATTTTCTATAGCTAGCTTTATTCTATCTACAGCTTTTCCCATATCTTTCATTAAAAATGGGTCTCTTAGGTATTCTAAAGAGGGATTCATGAAAATTTCAGAGTCTTTTTCACTATTTATTCCCCTATTTTTTAATATTTGACTAATTTCCGGGGAAATTTTAAGTTTCTCGCTTAGTTCACTTTCTTCGACTTTTCCCTTGTACTTTAATGTCCATTTTTTATTAAACATTCGCTTACCCCCTATTCTTATATTGCGAACGGAATATTTTTATGACTAATAGTATTCCGATTATAAAAGAAATAAAGAATCCTGCTCCTGCCATTAAACTTATCCAAATATTATCATTTATATTCGGCGAAGCTATAATTAATGAGGAACCTACAACCATAGATGCTAAAACTAAACTTAAAGAAAGTTGAGTTGCTAAATCTCCTATACATTTTTCTAAAGTTGTAAACTTTAAATCTTCTATTTGAATTTTTATATTATTTTTTTCTAGATTTTTTAGTATAACCTTTAGTTGTTTTGGTATAGTCTTTAAATCTAATAATACTTCTTCTACATTATCTTTAGAATTTAAAAGTATATTTTTAGGATCTAATTTATTTTTGTAATAATGTTTTATAAACTCTTCTCCTGCAGTTTTTATAGAAAAATTAGGATTTAATTGTCTTCCTGTTCCTTCTAAAGTTATTACTGTTTTAGCTAGTGTAGCTAATTGAGTAGGTATACATACCTTATATTTTCTTAAAAATCGAAACACTTCATTTAGTATATCACTTACGTTTATTTTATCTATTGGTACATCATAGTAATAATGAATTAAATAAAGCAAATCTTGTCTTAATGCATTATTATCTATATTAGGATTTAATACATCCATCTCTGTGAGTAAATAAATTATCTTATCTACATTTTTTTGTGCTATTGCTATGGCTATTCCATTTAAAAAGTTTAATGTTTTATTATCTACAATTCCTATCATTCCAAAATCGATATAGGAAATACAATCTCTCGATACTACAAATATATTTCCCGGATGAGGGTCCGCATGGAAAAATCCATAATCTAAAACTTGTTTAAATAATGATCTAACTCCGATTTGACTAATATTTTCGGTGTCCCATCCCAGATCATTTATAGCCTCTACATCACTTAATTTAATGCCTATTATTTTTTCCATTACTAAAACTCGTTTTGTAGTGTATTCACTATATATTTTTGGTATATATACTTCCTTGCTTTCTTCAAACATTTTTCTAAATTTCATTGCATTTATAGCTTCAAAATTATAGTCTAATTCCCTTATTAGTTGAGTATGAAATTCTTCTACTATTTTAATTAAATCTATATCTATATTTCTTTTTTTATCTTTACTTAAATCATTAATACTTACAATCATACTTTTAAGTATTTCTATATCTGAGTTTATAGTTTGCTCAATATTAGGTCTTTGAATTTTTATTATAACTTCTTCCCCATGTTTAAGCTTAGCTTCATATACTTGTCCTATAGAAGCAGCGGCCATAGGGGTGTCCTTAAATTCTTCAAATATTTGCTCTACACTTAAACCTACTTCTTTTTTGAAAATTTCTTTTGCTTCATCAGTATTAAAAGGCTCTACATTATCCCTTAATTTAGATATTTCTTCTATTATTTCAGGGTCTAATAAGTCTTTTCTAGTACTCAATATCTGACCTAATTTTACATAAGTAGGGCCTAATTCTTCAATAACACTTCTAATCTTTTCTCCAGTAGACATATTTTTTATTTCTTCAGGAGGATTTGTAATTGGGATTTTATAGGCTACACTTTCCATATTTAATTTTTCTACTATAAATGTAAATCCATATTTAACTAATACTAGTCCAATTTCTTTATATCTTTTAAGGTTTTTGTAACTTACTATCACCATAATTCACTCCTAAAATTTGCTTTACTCTTGTCGCCAGCAGATTTCTTAAAACTAACTTTACTTAATGGATCTATCGGCAAAACACTTCATATCTCCAACGACGACCTTCGTTGCTTAAAATAGTATCTCTTAAATTTTAAAAAGGACAATTGTTATTGCCCCTTTTAGTTTATTATTTATAATTATTTGCAGTTTTTACATATTTTAATGCAGATTGTACAAGATTTTCTTTTTCTTCTTTAGAAAGTTCTCTAATTACTTTAGCTGGTGAACCTAGTGCTAACACTCCTGAAGGTATTTTCTTTCCTGGTGGCACTAAACTTCCTGCTCCTAGTAAAGTATATTCTCCTATTTCAGCTCCATCTAACACTATAGATCCCATTCCTATTAGAGTATTATCTCCTATTTTACATCCATGTATTAATGCTTTATGTCCAACTGTTACATTGTTTCCTATTATAGTAGGTGCATCCCAGGCTGTATGTACTACAGTTCCATCTTGAATATTTGTATTCTCACCTATTGTTATTTCATGTTCATCTGCTCTCATTACAGTGTTGTACCATATATTTGCATTTTTTCCTATAGTAACTTTTCCTATTATATCTGCAGTTTCTGCAACAAAAACAGTTTCGTCAATTTTAGGTTCTATTCCTTGGTACCCTTTAATCATAGATTTATTCTCCTTCTAACATTAATTTTGCTTGTATCATAATAGAACATTCAGTTCTTTTCTTTTGCATCTCACAGCCAAGCTCGTATGGCTTTTTTATATCATTGTTGAAGTTCATAGCATTTGCATGACATCCACCTGAACAGTAGAATTTATTCCAGCATTTTTTACAATCGTCTTTGCTATAAACGTGAGCATCCATGAATGATTTTCTAAGCTCTGTTGGAAGCACTATTTCTTTATCTAATATGTTGGCCATTATGTATTCTTCGTTACCAACAAATTGATGACATGGATAAATATCTCCATTTGGTGTTATAGATAAGTATTCATTTCCTGCACCGCAACCAGTTATTCTCTTTATTACACATGGTCCTTGGTTTAAATCTATCATAAAGTGGAAGAATTTAAAGTCATCTCCCTTTACTTTCATATCGGCATATTCTACTGCTAAGTTTTCGTATTCTTCAAATACTTTTGGCATATCCTCTGCTCTAAGTGCATATGGATTGCTCTCATCTCCTACAACTGGCTCTACAGATGTAAGTTTGAAGCCTTCATTAGCAAAATGTATAACATCCTTTGAGAAATCTAGGTTATCTCTAGTAAATGTTCCTCTGATATAATAATACTTATCCTTAGGTCTATTTTCTACAAGTTTTTTGAATTTTGGAAGTATTAAGTCATAACTTCCTTTGTCGTTTAATGTAGGTCTCATATTATCGTTTATATCTTTTCTACCATCTAAACTTAATACAACATTGTGCATGTTTTCGTTTATGTACTCTATGTTTTCATCATTTAATAGTACACCATTTGTAGTTAATGTAAATCTTATTATTTTATTGTTTTGCTTTTCTATACTTCTTCCGTATTCTACTAATTGTTTTACTACGTCAAAGTTCATTAGTGGTTCTCCACCAAAGAAATCTATTTCTAAGTTTTTTCTAGTTCCAGAGTTGGCTATAAGGTAATCTATTCCCTTTTTACCAATTTCAAAACTCATCATTTCTTTAGCTCCACCAAAGTCTCCTTGTGCAGCAAAACAGTACTTGCATTTTAAGTTACAATCATGTGCAACGTGTAAGCATAAAGCTTTAACTACTGGCTTTCTAGCTACAAAGTTTGGATGGAATTCATATTTATCTTCTGTGTATAAAAGCCCTTCTGACTCTAATACTTTTATCTCTTCGTAAGCTTCTTCTATTTTATCTACACTAAATTCATCCTTTAATGTATTTAGTATTTCTTCTTTAGTATTTTCCTTGTATAAATCTACTAATTTGTACGCAACTTCATCTACAACGTGTACAGAACCTCCATTTACGTCTAATACTATATTGTAACCATTCATTGAAAATTTATGTATCATACTCATTTTTCGTCCTCCTATATGTAAAAAAAATTAGTAATTTCTATTCTAATTACTAAAAAACTCTAACTTTCATTATATCTTCTATGTCAATTATAGGCAATATCATTTAAAAATTAGATTTATTACCTTATACGTAAAAAAGAGTATTCTTTAACTTAATTATTAAAGGATACTCTCTCTTAATTCTTTTCTAAGTAAATATAAATACAACTTATTATCTTTCACACTCTTGGTTAGCAACTGTACAAGAAGTTTTGCAAGCTGATTGGCAAGAAGTTTGGCACTCACCACATCCACCTTTAGCAGCACTTTCTTTTAAAGTAGCTTTAGATAAAGTTTTTATATGCTTCTTTTTCATATTTAGTACCTCCTAGTTAAATTTACATATTGATTATATCATAAATTTTCCATATGTAAAACTCTATTTAAAGTTTACACCTAGGACTCCACCTATACCTCCCGATAGAGCTGTTAACAGTACTTTATATAGCATACCTATATCAAATTGAAAATTTTCTTGTGCTAAAAATACTATTAAGATAAGACATACTATGTAAATAAATCCTACTAATAGTCCATATATTAGACCTTTTTCTTGTATATGTTTTGAAGCATAAAATCCTCCAAATGCTGCAGATAATGTGGTTATAAATGCTGATACCATTGCTATAGTATTTCCCGATACACTAGTAAATGTAAGAGCAAAATTGTAAATCAGCAATACTATTAATGTTAATATGTACGCATATCCTAATCCTTTAAACATATGATTGGCTTTTTCCATAAAAATACCTCCCCTCGATAATATATTTATATTCGAGAAGAGGCATATTAATTCCAAATATTATTCTGAAGCTTTTTTGCTTTCAACTGTTCCTATAGCCCATCTTTCAAATGGTACTTTAGTTCTACTTGGTCCAATTTCTAATGTTACGTAGTCTTCATCTACTTTAGCAACGTTAGCTATTATACCACCTATTGTAGTAACTTTATCTCCTACTGATAAAGTTTGTCTCATTTCTTTTAATTGCTTGTCTTTTTTCTTTTGGGGTCTAATTAATAGGAAATAGAATATTGCAAATACTCCTATCCACATAGCTACTCCCATTAACATTTGTTGAGTTTGTGGGTTCATTAATTTCACTCCTTTTCCGATTTAGTAATAATTTTACTACTACAAACATTATATATTAAAATAAATCTAATTAATAGTGTTAATTCTATAATTCGTAACCGTATTTAACAAAAAAATCTTTTTTAAAGTCTAATAATCTATCTTCCATTATAGCTTCTCTTACTTGCTTCATTAAATCTAATAAGAAGTGTAAGTTATGAGTAGTTATTAATCTTGATGCTAAGATTTCATTCGCTTTAACTAAATGTCTTATATATGCTCTTGTATAATTTCTACAACAGTAACAATCACAATTAGGATCAAGTGGAGTAAAATCTTTTGCGTACTTAGCATTTCTAACTACTACTTTACCAACACTTGTCATTGCTGTACCATTTCTAGCTATACGAGTAGGTAATACACAGTCAAACATGTCTATTCCTCTTATAACTCCCTCTAATAAATCATCAGGACTTCCTACACCCATTAGGTATCTTGGTTTATCTTCTGGCATTAGAGGTACTGTATAGTCTAATACTTCATACATTAAGTGCTTAGGTTCTCCAACACTAAGTCCCCCTACTGCATATCCTGGTAAATCTAATTCTAATATTTCTTTAGCTGATTGCTCTCTTAAATCTTTGTACATTCCACCTTGTATTATTCCAAATAATGCTTGGTTTTCTGTATTTGTGTGAGCTTCCTTACATCTCTTTAGCCATCTTGTAGTTCTTTCTAAAGAGTTTTTAACATATTGTCTATCCGCTGGATATGGAGCACATTCATCAAATGCCATCATTATATCTGATCCTAGAGCTGTTTGTATTTCCACAGCCTTTTCAGGACTTATAAAGTGCTTAGATCCATCTATGTGAGATCTAAAGTGAACACCTTCTTCAGTTATTTTTCTAAGTGGTCCTAGTGAAAATACTTGGAATCCTCCACTATCTGTAAGTATAGGTTTATCCCAATTCATAAATTTGTGAAGCCCACCTGCTTCTTTGACTAATTCGTGACCTGGTCTCATATATAAGTGATACGTATTACTTAATATTATTTGAGATCCTATTTCTTTTAATTCCTCTGGTGTCATAGCTTTTACTGTAGCTTGAGTACCAACAGGCATAAATATAGGTGTTTCTATAACTCCATGTGGAGTGTGTAATCTTCCTAATCTTGCCCCACTTTGTTTACATGTTTTTATAAGTTCGTATCTTACTGCACACATAAGTTGCCTCCTTAATGTTATCTCTAATGCTTTAATTTTTATGCATCTTCTGAAACTTCTTCTTTATTATCATAAACTTCATCTTTACTATTATCAAAATGTATACTTGTTACATTCATATTGCTATTATCATCGGTTATTAAGTATTTTCTAATAGCAAATATACCAGCTATGGCTATTACACCAAGCAGTACTTCTGCCATACCTCCACTTTTTGGAAGCAGTAACATTTTTCTTGCTATTGCATATAGAAGAACTTCTATTATAGCTCCTGGTATATGAAGCGATAACATTACTACTAACTCTACTGCTATTACTAAAAGTAATATTTGACCTAACATGTCATTTAGCTGACTATACTCAACTGGATTTTGAAAATCTACAATATATGCATTCCATATCATTCTAAGAACATCTATAGTTCCTAAAAATACTGCTAATAAAACTACCATGGCAAGTATAGATTCAAAAACATATGCTACTCTTAATGCCAGATTGTCTTTATTTATATTATTCATAATTTCCTCCTCCTATTTTATAATCATTGCATCTCCAAAGCTAAAGAACCTATACTTTTCTTCAACTGCTACATTGTAGGCATTTAGCACATTTTCTTGGCTAGATAATGCACTTACTAACATTATTAGTGTCGATTCTGGTAAATGGAAATTAGTTATAAGTCTATCAACTATCTTAAATTTATATCCTGGGTATATAAATATATTTGTCCAACCACTAGTTTCTTTTATTATTCCTTCTTCATCACTAGCAGATTCTACAGTTCTACAACTTGTAGTTCCTACGCAAATTACTTTGTTTCCATTTGCCTTAGCTTTGTTTATTTTTTGTGAAGCTTCTTTATCAACCATAAAATACTCTGAATGCATCTCATGTGCTAAAACATCATCTACCTTCACAGGTCTAAATGTTCCAAGACCTACATGTAAAGTTACAAAGGCTATGTCTACACCTTTTTCTTTTATTTGATTTAAAAGTTCTTCTGTAAAATGAAGCCCTGCTGTAGGTGCTGCTGCTGAACCATTGTGTTTAGAATAAACAGTTTGGTATCTTTCTCTTTCTTCTAATCTCTGCGTTATATATGGAGGTAGAGGCATATTTCCTAACTCATCTAAAACCTCTTCAAATATTCCTTCGTAGTGGAATTTGATTATTCTAGAACCTTCCTCAGCAAGCCCTACAACTTCTCCTATTAACTTTCCATCACCAAAAGTAAATTTGGCTCCTATTTTAGCTCTCTTACCTGGCTTAACTAACGCTTGCCAAGTATCTTCTTCTGTTCTTTTTAGTAGTAAAAATTCTATCTTTCCTCCAGTATCAGCTTTTTCTCCTATTAATCTAGCAGGTATAACCCTAGTATTATTAAGAACTAAGCAATCTCCTGGATTTAAATATTCTATTACATCTTTAAAAATTTTATGCTCTATCTCCCCAGTTTCCTTATCTAGCACCATTAATTTAGAACTAGATCTATCCTCTATAGGAACCTGAGCAATTAACTCATCTGGTAGGTCAAAGTAAAAGTCACTCGTCTTCAATTTCAACTTCCTTTCCAAAAATTTATACAGTTATCATAATAACAAAAAATATACAATTTTTCTATACAAATATAGTTATTGATATTATATATTTTGTCTTTTCTAATGTATAAATTCATTCTAGTTATATTATTTATCTCTTATATTTTATAATATTATCCATACCTTATATTGTAGCCATATACACTTTATCTAGTGATATTTGTACTACACCTAAGCATTTATATATTACCGTACACCCTATAAAGCTATGAGTTCAATTAATATGCGATTACCCAGCGAGAGTAGAATGTGTAAGTCGCACCGCCCTTTAAGCGACCTGTCGGCGCCATGAGCGAAGCGAATTTTGTAGCTTGCCTGCCGGAAGGAAGACTTATACATTCTGCTCGAGCGGTTTATCGCGAATAACCCTACTTACTAGGATAGGGAATATTCAAATGCTCATAAGCCCGCGGCATTGCAATTCTTCCTCTAGGTCCTCTATTGATAAACCCTAACTGAAGTAAGTAAGGCTCATACACATCTTCTATAGTATTTCTATCTTCTCCTATAGAAGCTGCCAAAGTATCTAAACCTACTGGACCACCCCTAAATTTTTCAATTATAGTTATTAATAACTTTTCGTCTACATAATCAAGACCTAAGTTATCTACTCCTAACATCTCTAGGGCACTATTAGCTACATCATCTGTAATATCTCCGTCTGCTCTTACTTGAGCATAATCTCTTACTCTCTTTAATAATCTATTTGCTATTCTTGGTGTTCCTCTAGAGCGTCTCGCTATTTCAGTTGCTCCACCTACTTCTATCTTAGCGCTTAGTATTTGAGCTGACCTTATTACTATTTTAGTTAATTCTTCCACTGTATAGTAATCCAGTTTGCAAATAACTCCAAATCTATCTCTAAGTGGATTTGTAAGCATACCTGCCCTAGTTGTCGCACCTATTAAAGTAAACTTTGGTAAATCTAATCTTATACTTCTTGCAGAAGGTCCTTTTCCTATTATTATGTCTAAGCAAAAATCCTCCATAGCAGGATATAGTACTTCTTCGACGCTTCTATTTATACGATGTATTTCATCTATAAATAGTACATCATTTTCATTTAAGTTGGTAAGTATCGCTGCTAAATCTCCAGCTCTTTCTATAGCTGGTCCTGAAGTAATTCTTAAATTCACTCCCATTTCATTGGCTATTATGCTTGATAAAGTGGTTTTACCTAAACCTGGTGGTCCATATAAAAGAACATGGTCTAATTGCTCGTTTCTAGATCTTGCAGCTTCTATAAATATTTTTAATTGTTCTTTCACTTTTTCTTGACCTAAATAGTCATCTAAAGATTTTGGTCTTAGGCTATTCTCTATGTCAACATCATCATTTTGCATGGTGGATGTAATTATCCTGTTTTCATCTTCAAAATCGTGCATAAAGTTCCCCCTTACATGTTATTTTCTATAAATTATTAGATAGTTCTACTGATTACTTGCTATTGATTTACTAAATACCATTACATCAATATTGCTATCTTAAGGATTTACCCATTATATAAGTTAATGATTTTTTTATTATATCTTCTGTATTAAGTCCATCTTTTTTACATTTATCTACAGCTTCTTTTGCTTCTGCTGTAGAGTATCCAAGTGCAATTAAGGCATCTACTGCTTCGTCTTTAGACACACCAATAGGACTCGCAGAAAGTAGCGTTGGTTCAAACTCAACATTATTCTTGTCTATTTTATCTTTTAATTCTAAAACTATTCTTTCTGCTGTCTTCTTTCCTACACCTGGTGCTTTTGAAAGTTTTGTAACATCTTCACTAAGAATATAAGCCCCTAGTTGTCCAGGTGATGCAAAAGATAATATTCCAAGGCCTACCTTTGGACCTATTTTTGATACTGATGTTAATAATTCGTACATTTTCATTTCTTCTTTAGTTGAGAATCCAGAAAGACTCATATCATCTTCTCTTACTATTAGTTTTGTATATATTTTAGCCATATTTCCTAAATGTAAGTCTTTTATAGTATTTGTTGAAGCACTTATTTTATATCCTATGTTATTGTTTTCTATTACTATATGGTCTAAATGTACTTCTTCTATTGTTCCTTTTATATAACTATACATATTTTTCTCCTATGTTTTTTAAGGTTTTTTCTAATTTATTAGAGTGTGCATGACAAATAGCTACTGCTATGGCATCTGCTACGTCATCTGGTTTTGGTACTGCTTTTAAGTTTAAATATGAAGTTACCATTTGTTGTACTTGAGATTTCTCCGCTCTACCATACCCTACCACTCCTTGTTTTACTTGAAGAGGTGTATATTCATATACAGGTTTATCATTATGAGCACATGCAAGCATAGTAACTCCTCTAGCTTGTGCTACTGTAATTGCTGTCTTTACATTTTTGTTGAAAAACAGTTCTTCTATTCCAACTTCATCTATATTGTGATTTTTTATAAGAATATCTATGCCTTTATATACAAGCTCTAGTCTTTTTAGCATGTCCATGTTTGAAGGTGTAGTTACTGCTCCATAGTCTATTACTCTAAATTTACTATTCTTATACTCTATTATTCCATACCCTACTATTGCTATTCCTGGGTCTATTCCTAATATTATCAAAAAAACTCCTCCTAATAATTTTGTAGCTAATCTACAAAACTTATGTTCTCATATATTATATCACAAGTTTTTGTATACACAAAAACAACCTTATAAAATGTAGGTCCTCCTAAAAACATTATTTTTAAGGAATTCAATTCATAATATAGGTTATTTTTAATTTAATTTAAGGTTTTAGTTAACTTCCGAAGTCCTCTATTTTAGCATATGCTTCATCCTTAGTATTTACTAATATTCCTTTTTGAATTTCTTCTTGAGCTATTTGAGGAAGAGAGTCTATTTTTATTTGAGTTTTTTCTACTAGTTCTCTTTTTCCATTTATATCGTATCTAAAAATAGCTATAAAATTACTGTCTACTTCTAATGAATACTTACTTTTTCTAGAAGGATCCTTTGGTACTTCAGTTTCTGATAATACTATTTCATATTGAGTCATGCTTTCAATTTTTCTATCTGGGTATTTATTATTTAAGTATGCTACTATTTCTTCTTTACTCTTGTCTAATAATTCTTTGGGTACTGTTCCTAACATTGCAGGTGCTTCCTTTGTGTCACTTCCATCTGTGTTCTTTTTATCCAACCAAATTTCACAATTTTTATTCAATTGGAATGATTCTTTTACTTTTTCTTTTTCATTATTTTTAGTTACTTGATGTACTTTAGCTACTTCTTTTTCTTTTCCTATATCTCTAGTTTTAATTCCTATGTAAATCCCACTACTTAATACAACTATTCCAGTTAAAATTAGTACTGGTACTTTCCAAGAAAATGGGTCTTTTTTTTCAAACATATTATTACCTCCTTTTATACAGTATTGTCGCCACGCTGTATTTTTTTTATACATTATAGGAATATTTTAGTGTTTTTTTGTTTATTTTTTTGTCCCATTTTCTATAGATGAAACATATTATATGATAGTTTAAAATTTAAAAGTTTAGGAGGTATATCAGTGAGCGCTTATATTCGAATAATTTATGATAGATTGGATTTTATAGAGTTTAAACAAAACATATTACTTTTAAAGCAACCTCAACATAAGGCATCAATATTTGTTGATATTACTTTAGAGGAGTTTTTAAAAATAAGAGATTTTACATTGGATGTTTCAAATAAAATATCTTCTGGGAAAAAATATTCTATTGAGCAATATGAGAAAAGTCTATTTGATATTTGTCCTCTTATTAAATCCTATCCGTCTTCATCTACTTTAGTTGCAAAAGCTCTTATGAATGTTGATATTTTTAATTCTTTATTCATAGGCTACAATTAGTAACCTAAACACTACAAAGAGGAAATAATATTTTTCCTCATTTTTTCTATTTTTTGTAAATGGATATACTTTTCTTGAAAATTGGTAATACTCTTTAATAAGTAAAAATTTATTAGGAGGCTTTATTATGTCTAGTATAAATTGTAGTGTTGTAAATTGTTCACACAACGATTCAGGAATATGTTATGCAAATAAAATATCTATAAACGGAAAAAAATCTCATACTAGCACTCACACTTGCTGTACTTCTTTTCTAGACTCTGCTAACTACAGTAATTTAACTAATAGTATGAATAATGACGGTCCTTGTTCATCTATTGGTTGCAATGTAAAAACTTGTAACAACAATGTAGGAAATATGTGTGCTTTAAATAATATTGCTGTAACTTCAAACAATATTAAAGCTAATCTGTACTCTGAAACACATTGTTCTAGTTTTAAATGTAAATAAAGGTAATGATTCTACCTACAAATATTAAATTATTACATAATTTAAAAAAGCTATAAAGCTAGATTAATGTGTACTCTTCATAATAACTATGAAAATAACATATTATTTTCTCTAACTTTATAGCTTTCTACGTTTGTAAATTAATTTTTTAATTTAATAACATTTACTACAAGGAGTTCTTCCACTCTCTTCTATAGTTCCTGCTATTGGACTTTTCATACTTGAACAATTAGGGTCACTATGATATTTTTTCCCTGATGTTGACCAATATACGTGTTGAGAATTATCATTTGGTTGGTTATTTTCTATAGATTCTTGGTTATCTTCTATAGGTTGTTGGTTATTTTCTACTGGTGTTTGTTCTTCTTCTTTATTAGTTCCTCCAGTTGAATTACTTCCTGTATTATAACTACCTACTTTACAATTTACTTCTAAACCATTTCCAGTTGAAGTAAATACAATATTTCCACATTCATCACTCCTATGAATCTCAACATTTTCATTGCTTAAGGTATTCATAGTTTCTTTGTGTGGATGACCATATTTATTATCTGTTCCTACCAATATTACACCGTACTGTGGCTTTATTTTATCTATAAAGCTCTTACTAGAACTACTGTGAGAACCATGATGTCCTACTTTTAATAAGTCTATTTGACCTGGATTTAGAGTTCTTTCTATGTCTTCTTCTGCATCACCCATTAGCAGTACCTTATCATTTCCATTAGTGTATAGCAATACTATTGAATTGTTATTTGGATCTTTTCCATTTGCTACTGATAGTACTTTAAATGTAGAAGTTCCTAGTTTAAATTCACTTCCCAAAATAGGAACACTAGGACTTAACCCTCTACTCGCAGCCGATTCTATAAAGTCTCTATAGCTTTTTGTATCTGCATCTCCATTACTTACATATAAGTTTTTTATTTTTATATTACTAGCTACTGCATCTAAGCCACCTATATGGTCTGCATGAGGATGAGTGGCAAATACATACTCTAATTCTTTAATTCCTTGCTTATTTAAATAAGAAACAACTAATTTTTCATCGTCGTTATCTCCACCGTCTATAAGTGCAGCTTTGCCATCTTGAACTATTAATATTGCATCAGAGTTACCTGTGTCTATAAAGTGCAACTCTGCATTAGAAGTTGATTCTACAGTTGTGTTTTCTGTAGACTTATCTTTATTATTTTGCTCTTGGTTATTTCCCTCATTAGAATCTTGACTACTGTAATCCTTTACTATTTGCGTATTATTCTCTACTTTTTCTTTTTCTGATTGGCATCCTATCTGTGTATATCCTAATATAATTATCATACATAGACATGTTATTTTTTTCATTATACTGTTCATTCTTTTTGCTCCCCCTATAAAATGTTTTTATGTCGATTACTTTTGTATATTAACATAGTTAATAATTAACTGTCTAATTTTAGCCATATAAAAACACCTCAATATTACTACATAGACTAATCTATGTATTGTAATATTGAGGTGTTTAGATTTTTAAAGATTATTCAGTTATTTCCCAGTTATGGAATATATTTTGAACATCATCATCATCTTCAAGCATGTCCACTAATTTGTTCATATTCTTTAATTGAGCTTCATCAGTTAATTCAGTAGTTGTTTGAGGTATTAACTTAACAGCTGCAGATATAAAACTATATCCTTTAGCTTGTAATTCATCTCTAACAGCTGCAAAATCTTCTGGTGTAGTTATTACTTCATATCCATCTTCTTCAGTTATGAAATCTTCTGCTCCAGCTTCTAAAGCTACATCCATTAATTCTTCTTCAGAAACTTCATCATTAGCTTCTATTAATATTTGTCCTTTGTTATCAAACATGAATGATACACATCCACTAGTTCCTAAGTTACCACCATTCTTATCGAAGTAGTATCTTACGTTACCAGCAGTTCTGTTTTTGTTATCAGTTAAAGTTTCAACTATAACTGCAACTCCTCCTGGTCCGTATCCTTCGTAAACTATTGTTTCATAATTTTCGTTAGCTCCAGCACCTGCACCTTTTGCTACTGCTCTGTCTATGTTGTCATTTGGCATATTGTCAGCTTTAGCTTTTTCAATTGCAGTCTTTAAGTTTGCATTGTAATCTGGATTTCCTCCACCCTCTTTAGCTGCAACAGCTATTGCTCTAGCATGCTTAGTGAATACTTTTGCTCTTTTAGCATCTTGTTTACCTTTTTTGTTGATTATGTTTCCTATACGTCCCATAAATTCCACTCCTTAATACGTATAATTAGTTTATATATTGCTTGAGAGTATGTATAATATCTACTCATTAATTTAATATATATCTGCTCGATTTATTATTACTCGTAAATTTTAGCACAAATCTACGATTTAGTAAATTAGAACTTAGGAGGTGCTGGTGGCATATTTCTTTTATGCTCACTTATTCTATGAAGTCTTGCTATTATTTCTTGGTCCTTAGCTGGCACTTCATCTAATCTACCTTCCACAACTGCATCTATCATATCATATGTAGTTCCCATTTCGATTTCATCAGTTTGACCTTCCCATAAACCTGCTGAAGGTGCTCTATTTATTACATCTTCATGTACACCTAATGCCTTTGCCCACTCATATACTTCTCTTTTTGTAATATTTGCAATTGGTATTAAATCTACTCCACCATCTCCGTATTTTGTATAATACCCTGTATGTACTTCAGCTGCATTATCTGTTCCTACAACTAAATATCCTAAATTATTTGCTACAGTATAAACAGTACTCATTCTTACTCTAGCTCTTAAGTTAGCATCACTTATTCTTAAATTTTCTTCTTTGTATAATCCAGTTTCTTTTAGTTGCTCAGTTACCATATTTAAGATTAAGTTTTGTGGTTCTGATAATTCTAAATCTATGTGTTTTATTCCACATCCATTTATTACTTTAAGAGCATCTTCTCTATCTTTTGGACTGCTTTTTATGCTCATTATTACCCCTATTGAATTATCTGGGAAAGCTTTTTTAATTAAGTAAGCAACTACTGCAGAATCTATTCCTCCAGATACTCCTACGACTAAACCTTTGCAATTAGCTTCAGCTACTTTATCTCTAAGCCACTGAACAGTTTTTTCTATCTTTAAGTTAATATCCACCTTTAGTTTCTCCTTTCTTATTTACATTTTTTGTATAAAGATATTATACCATATATTTATACTTCTTATGTCCTTCTATCAAGTTAAAATTAGCTTCTTTTAGGCCTCTTACAAACAAAGTTTTTCCTTTAATTGTATATAGTTTATAATTATCGGTCTGGTAAATATATTTTATTTATTCTGTAAAAACTAGTTATAGAAGGTGATGAATTTGAAAAGTAAGCATTTTGATATTAAAAATTCTATAATTGGTATTTTTACAGGTTTTGTTAATGGAATATTTGGTTCAGGTGGAGGGACTTTATTAGTACCTATACTAAACAATATAATAAAAGTTGAAGAACATAAATCTCACGCTACTGCACTTGCTATAATAGTATTTCTAACAGCAGCAAGCTCTGTGGTTTACATATCTAAGGGAACTTATGATGTAGCTTTAACTTTAAAAGTAGCAGTAGGTAGTATTATTGGAGGAATTATTGGAGCAAAGATTTTGTGCAAGGTTACAGGTAAGTTTCTTAGAATTTCCTTCGGATTGATAATGGTTATAGCAGCCTTAAGGATGCTGTTCTAATGTTTTTTGCTATTATAGGTTTTTTCGCTGGAATTATAGGTGGAATGGGAATGGGTGGAGGAACTATACTAATTCCAGCCCTTGTACTATTTTCAAATATAGATCCAAAACTAGCTCAAAGTATAAATTTACTTTCATCTATACCAATGACTATAATTGCTTTAATAATACATACTCGAAATAAAAATGTTGTTTACAGCTTAGTTCTTCCAATTGCATTATTCGGAGTAATGGGAGCTATATTTGGTTCATTTGTAGCAAATTATATATCTTCAGAAATTTTAAAAAAAGTATTTGGAGGTTTCTTACTTATTGTAGGCATCATTGAAATCAAAAAAGGGTTCTGTGATCACAAAACCGAAAAGTGTGATAAGTAAATTTTATTTAGCCATTAATTATAAAAGCACTTATGTAAAGTATCTAAGTGCTTTCATAATTAAAACTAGTCTATAACTTGCTGGTAGTTTATTTTTGATAATCTAGATTATTCGTTATATGATTGTAATAGCTTTCATTTACTAATACTTTATTTTTATATAGTATTTTCTTTTCTATATTTAAGTTTAAAACCTCTGCTCTAGTTTCTACAAATCCTATTATTAAAAATAAATTCTTAATAATATTTTTATTACAGTTTTTATTATCTGATATCTCTTTCTCTAATCTTTTAACTATATCTATTTGCATTTTATTTAACTTAGCTTTTTCATCTTCATATCTACGTCTAAATATAAATCGATTTGCTACTAACGCGAATACTATACCTATCATTACATATACAATTCGGTTTAATATAATAATATTTGGACTAGGAACATTTATCGCGGCTGAGCATATTGCAGATATTGTTACAAATATTACTATATTTCTATAATCAGATACATATGACATTAAATATCCATTAGCTATTAATATTAGTGTCCTAATCATAGGATCCTTTATTAAGTTAAATAATACTAATACTATTAAGCTACCTATAATTGTACCAATTATTCTTTTTTTAGACTTAATTTTTGTGTATTCTTCATAGGGTTGCGTTAACGCAAAAACAGTATAAATTATCCAACTTCCATATTCTAAATTAAAATAGTTAGTTATAAATGTAGCTAAAGACACAAGCAATCCTAGTCTTATACCGTAAGCAACTCTATTTGATTTAATTTTAAAATGCCTTTTTTCAATATTGATATTTTTAAATTCTTCTGGAATATCTTCTTTAGATTCAATATTTTCTTCTTTTTCAGATAAATTCTTTAATTTTGTGGTTTGATTGTTTAAAACCTTAAATATTGTTTCAAGCTCTGTTACTATCTTTATATTTTCTTTTTTATGTTTATATGCAAATAACTCTATATTTTTGCTATCAAACTTATTTTCTATTAAGTTATCTAATTGAATATATATATCATTAAGTAACTCTACACTTAGACTTTGTTCATGTACATTATCTAATATTATATTTAGCCTCTCTATGCAGGCTATTATATTTGTAACCTTTCTACCATATCTGCTTACTACAAATTTATGTCTACCACTATCATATATAGTCATTTTTAATTCATTTATTTTTTTATCTATCGTAGTATTCACTTCTAATATACTTTGATTATTTTTTAGCAAGTAAACTTTTTCTAGAATATTATTATTTATATCTTGTATCATTTTTTCACTTGATTTTGTTAATTTATTTCTATTAACTATCATTTGAACAGTCATAATCATAAGTATTCCAAAAACTAATCCCAATAATCTCATAGGTAATTGATCTAAAGTAACAGGACTAGTTAACATTAATATATAATGTAGCCCAAACATCATATTAACTGATCCTCTAAGTTCATAACTGAATAAATATCCTATTGTAAACATTATAGAAAAATTTACAATTAATCCTATCCATAGATTTTGAATAGAAACAAATGCGCCTATGCCCAGCATTAAGTTGAAAGCAATTAAGTAAACGGTGTTTCTAATAGGTGTTCTTGTCAAATCTCTTTTTAATAAAACTAACATCAGTACTATAGATGTTACTCCTACAATAGAGTTTTCTTCCCCAAATATACCTTTAAATAGACTTACAAGAGCAACAACAAATACGAATATTAATGTTTTAGATATAATAGTTGATATAGTTTTTTTATTTTTATCTTTCATTTAACTCTCCTATCCTATTTGTATTTATCAATCTTCATGTTGCTCATTTTAACATACTAAAATTTAATATTCAATCGTTCAACATTTTTACAATCAAATCTTTTTATTATTTTTATATAAATAATTCTCAAGCTAACATATTTTATTTTTATTATATTTATTTTTTATTCATATGCTATCAATAAATCATACTTATATCTAAAAAAAACATTTTATTTTAAAATTTTTTTACACTAACTACTTTGCCAATTTTAGTTCTAAAGAGCTCTATTTTCAATGTTATTACAAAATATCATACTGAAATTATACAAAATAGGAGGGACTGTTGTATGAAACTTTACCAGGCATGTTGATTATTAATTGGTCTTGAAACAAAACAGTAATAGTCAAACTAATTTTGCTCACGGTGTTGCTGTTCCTATATCTACGAATATAACTTTTATTATTTGGTTTTTTATGCTATTAAAGATTTTTTTTATTATAAACAGGCGTAAGTATTTCCATCTACAGATTGTAATAACTCTACATTAGGTGGGTTCCCAATTATATATAATGTATATATTCTATTAGGCTTAAATTCAAACTTATATTCTGCAATAATATTCCCTGTACTCGCTTCTTTTACATAAATATCATATTTATCTGGTGGTATGAATACATATGGTGTTTCATCTCTATATGATATATTATCTACCGAAGGTTTTTCATTAAATGCCAAGTCTACGATTGGTATATCAGGTGCTAAATTTACAGTTCTTCCTATAGCACTTTCTTTAGACACTTTTTTATTAATATCTTCACCTATAACAAGCAATGTTTCTTCATTTTCATTTCCAGTTATTGCTATTGTGAATATTTGCGAAACAGGTAATTTAATAGTTGTTCTTATAATAGGCTTTTCTTTCGTGCCTGCCTCGTATACATCAATTTTATGACTGCCTTCCATTACATACATATATGAAGTAAACTCCTTATATTCTACATCAGAAAATATTAAAATTCCATCACTATATATGTCAACTGCTTTGTTGCTAGATAGTGCATTAAACATTCTAACTAAAGATTTATTTTTTTCTATTTTAAAACAATTCATAGATTACCTCCTTAAAATATTTTCTAATATATGATATGTGTTTTCTTACAATATGTTAATATAAATAAAACTTCAAAATTAAAAAGTAAAGATTTTTATCCTATAATAATTACCCTTAACGTAGTATATAACTCCATGAACGAAAAAGCCATCTAAGTATATTCTTAGATGGCTTAAATAAAGAAATATCTTATCTAAATAACATTGCTCACGAGCCTATTTTTATAATATTATATTTCCATCTTGTTCTGATAAATAAAACTCTTCTCCAAAAACTATCTCTACTGTTGCACTAGTAGCATCTATCATTCTTTCAGCTAGAGTTTGTACTTCTTCTAACCTCGAATATACTATCATCTCTACATTTTCTTCATAAACAGTATCTTTTACAAAGTATCCCATATTCATGATTTCATTTTGTACTTTTCCTAATTGATTGTAATCTATCTTAATCCTTACTTCTTGGTACATTACTTTTTCTATTATCTTAGCTGCATCTATACCTATTTTAGCTCCTTTAGTATAAGCTCTAACAAGTCCTCCTGCTCCAAGCTTTATACCTCCAAAATATCTAGTAACTACTACAGCTACATCTCTTAAATCTTCTTTTTTCATGACTTCTAAAGTAGGTATACCTGCTGTTCCTTGTGGCTCCCCATCATCACTATATCTTTGTATATTCATAGTTTTACCAATAGTGTATGCCCATACATTATGCGTCGCATCCTTGTGCTTCTTTTTTATTTCATTAACAAATTCTACCGCTTCTTCTTCAGTTTTTATAGGTTTTGCGTAACCAATAAAAGTAGATTTATCTATTATAATTTCATCCATTCCGAATTCATGTACTGTTTTGTATGTACTCATAGTTTTCCTCCAATTGTAGCTATAGCGTAAAAAAGAAAGGGTTATTTCCCCTTTCTTTATAGTTTTCTATTTTAGTGATAATTATTTTCTTATTTACAATTAGCAACTTTCATTCCATCATCTGAAATATGCTTCTTTAAATCTTTATATTTCTTATAAGATATCTCAACTAGAGATTTTTCTTTATTATGCGTTAACATTTCAACAGCCTCTTTAACCTTAAAGAATCCACCTTCTTTAAATTCACCATCTAGTATGTAATCAGTATTGTCAGTATACATAACATACCACATTATAGCATTGCAAACTTGTTGTTGTCTACTTCTTGAGAAAAACTCATACATAGTATCTCCTGCTGCTTCTAATACACTAGCCCCTACACCTGTTTCTTCTTTAACTCTTAGTATTGCACTATTGTGTTGAAGCTCACCATCATAAATTTTTCCCTTTGGAAGTGTCCACTCACCTCTATCATTTCTAACTATCAGTACCTTATTTGCATAAAACACTACACCACCAGCACAACGTCTTACTATCATTTTAAACCCCTCCTATTAACTTTATATATATTTTTTATGTTAACTTCTGGAGATACACTTTTAGCATCTAATGTTTAATCAATTATATGTCTCATAGAAAAAATTATGTTATATATTTTCTTTTTCTAATACAGTTATAGCTTCTTCATATGCTCTTAATACATAATCCTTTTCAAACTGCTTTTTTGATTTTAATTGTTTTAACATTTTTAGACTATTTTCGTTTCCTATTTTAGCAAGAGCTTTTGCACAGTATTGTCTTGTCTGCGCATTACTATCATACAAGCCTCGTTGTAAGCATTCTCTACTACTTGGTGATTCAATTTTTCTAAGCGCTGAATAAGTTATTCTTCTTACATCTGAATGTCTATGGCTAGTTAAAGGATGTAGTAACTTTAAAAATTTGTCATCCTTTAATTCTCCTGTAGTCCATATAAGTATCATAAGGTCTTCAGCATTTCTTTCAGTGAGTATTCTTTTGTAAAGCTTTCTCTTTAAGTCTATAATTCTTTCATCATTTAATTCACTAATAAACTCTAGTCTATCAGTTTTATTAAGTTCTAAGAATTTGTCTATTACATCTTTCGATAGCTCTACCTTGTCTTTTAGCATTGCTTTTATTTCTAGTTTAGCCTTTATTAGTTGGTCATTTACCTCTGTAGCTGATAAACTTCTTATTTTGCTAATTTGAGATACTGTTTTTGACTCTTTATAAAGAAGATAGGTTATGTAATAATCTTCTAAGTTGTCTATATTATCCCAACTTATATTCATATTATTACCTACTTTTCCAATATATAATCTGTATATATATTATAGTCTTCTTCTTCTAGATTTGCATTCAATATTATTCCATTTTCCCCATATTCAAATTCTTCTATATTATATTTATTTTTCAATTTACTAAATATATCTCCTCTTTCATAAGGTAATAATAAAGTCACTGAATAAGTATTCTTCATCAACGCATCTTGTATCATTTGTAATAACTCATCCATATTTATACCTTTTTTAGCTGAAATATAAATTGTCTCATCACTATTTTTTGGATATATGTCTAATTCTAGCTTATCAATTTTATTGTAAACAAGTATTGTATGTTTATCATCTGCTTTAAGTTCCTTAAGCACTGTTTCTGTTGTCTTCTTTTGAATTTCATAGCTAGAATTTGTTGCGTCTATAACATGCAGTATTAAATCTGCATATTGTACTTCTTCTAGGGTCGCTTTAAAAGCTTCTACTAAATCATGGGGAAGTTTACTTACAAATCCAACAGTATCTACTACTAAAAACTCTTTTTTATTTGGTAATAGAGCTTTTCTTAAGGTTACATCTAGTGTTGCAAATAGCATATCTTTTGCAAATACTTCTTTTGCTTGGTCATAATCTTTGTGTGTCTTTATTAGTTCGTTAAGTAATGTTGATTTTCCTGCATTTGTGTAACCAACTATGGCTACAATTGGTATATTTGATTTCAAACGTTGAACCCTTTGAGTTTCTCTATTCTTTTTTACCTCTCTAAGTTCACGTCTAATATCCGCAGCTTTATTAAGTATATGTCTTTTATCAACTTCTAGTTTTTGCTCTCCTGGTCCTCTAGTACCTATACCAGCACCAGTTCTACTCATTTGTCCACCCATACCGTAAAGTCTAGGCAGTCTATATTTTAGCTGAGCAATCTCAACTTGTAATTTACCTTCTCTAGTAAGAGCTCTTTGTGCAAATATATCTAATATTAAAGTAGTTCTATCTATAATCTTTATACCTACTACTTCTTCTATATTTCTTATATGAGCACCTGATAGTTCATCATTGAAAACTACCATTGTAGCACCTAGAGATTCTGAATATGCTTTGATTTCTTCTACTTTACCTTTACCTATATAATAGGCTGCATCTCTTGTTTGTTTATTTTGAATTAAGCTTCCTACAACCTCTGCTCCTGCAGCTTTTACTAATTCTTTTAATTCTTCCATAGATTCATTTATGTCTATGTCATCTATTCTTCTTGCTATAGATGTTATGTTAAGCCCTACAATCAAGGCTCTTTCTTTTTTTTCTTCCATTATTTCCATATGTAGCACCTCATTTTTATACATTGTTTAATTTATATAATATTGCGAATTTATATCTATTTTTTTTATTATACCACCATTGTAAATTTTTAGTATAATTATATTGATATTATAATTTAGGAGGTAATTAATATGAGTGAAAACTATAAGTTTTTTAATCATAAAAACTGTGAATATTTCCCTTGCCATAAAACTAAAAATTCAGATGAATTTAACTGTTTATTTTGCTATTGCCCTTTATATGCTTTAGGTAAAAATTGTGGCGGAAATTTTAAGTACAACGAAAAAGGATTTAAAGATTGTTCTGATTGTTTATTGCCTCATAATAGGAATAACTATGACTATATCATGAGCAAATATCAAGATATTGTTAAAATTACCAATAGAGAATATTAAATCTATTTACAGAAAGAGAGCAGATTACTGCTCTCTTTTATTTTTTAATAGTTTATATAAGCTATATGTCATCATACTAGCTATTAATACAATAATAAGTATCATAAGGCCAGCATGAAAGAAGAATTGTTCAGGTAACATGTTTATCACTGGATCCAAATCAGGATCAAATATCCAGTAATCATTACTAAACATTAATTTATGAAAAATAATAAAGCTATCCTCAAAATTTATTATTATGGGTAGTGATAAAACTAAAGGTAGACTTATTAAAGTTTTTGAGGTTATATTTAAGAATTTTATATTTTTATTCTTTATATTTATAATTATGCCAATTAAAGTAATTATAAAACATACATTAAATATTTTGTTCAACCCTTGAAAAATATCTCTTACTTCTTCAAAGTGAATCTTTCCTTGTGGAGAAGATTTTATAGTTGGCATTTCAAATTCTTCCACTTCTTTATTTAGATTATAGTCTATCAAGTAATCATAGTTAAGCTTTATTTCTTCTTTTGGTAAATTGGATAATTGTTGTATATTTAAATAGTCTATATCAAAATAATAAAGTTGTTTAAAACCTACAGTGAATTTTACAGCACCTATTATTATTAAGATACTAAAACATATACAAAAT
>NZ_JBOFOR010000300.1:0-2888 GCF_051659545.1 Romboutsia sp.
AATTCTTCCCTAATCTTTCTATTCCTAATTGGTTTAATAAGGTTGCCCTCATTTGGAATGTACAAAGTACTCCCCCCAGCTAGCTTTACCAAGTCTTTAAAACTATCAATACCAATAACCTCAACAATATCTCTAACACTATCAGGTAAATCATCTTCTGTTAAAAACTCTAACATAAACCCACCTCACACTTAATTTTATAATAAATATTTTTAGAACCTGGTACAAGAACATAAGTTTACTTTTATACGTATACTCCTCTATTTATACACATTTAACTCCATACCCATTGATATAACACAACTATTTTTTTATTTTATTTACGAACATCTGTTTATTTTTCTTTTAAAGTCTGTTACAATACTTATATATCTATCTAATACATACTAATGGGGGCAATTATGGAAATGAGATTAAGTAAAAGTCAATTAAGGGTATTAAATTTTGTAAAGGAACAAATTGAGTTAAATGGTTTTCCACCTAGCGTAAGGGAAATCTGTGATGGTATCGGTTTAAAATCTCCATCTACAGTTCATACTCACCTAAAATCACTTGAAATTAAAGGTTATATAAAAAAGAATCCTACACAACCTAGAGCTTTAGCTATTTTAAGAGTTCCACGTTGTATTAATTCAAATTTGGAAGAATATGTAGATACTGCTATGGCAAATACAACAACTCTACCTGGTGTTAAAACTGATGATTTAAACGGATTTTTTCATCCTGTATTAGTCAGTAATCCTTATATTTCTATCTTCAAATATAAGGGCCAAAGTATAGATTGGGCTAACATATCTACTGATGATTATGTTTTTGTTGATACTTCAAGAAATTTTTTCAATAATGATTTAGTTTTAGCTGTTGTTAATGGTGAATATTCTACTATTAAGAAGTATTTTAATGAGGGTAATACAATTAAGCTTACTTGTGATAAAGATAGTGAGGAGTATATTTTAGCTAACCCTGAAAATGTTACTATTCATGGAGTTGTAATGGGATCATTCAAAAACTTCGATTCTAAGCCTTCTTATGCATATGTTTAATTTTAATACTAAAGCTATAGGTTATTTAAAGACCTATAGCTTTTTGATGTGTAATTAATGATACCTTGTCTAAATATTAGAATACCAATCTTATACATACATTCTATAATTCAACCTCTTTCCCTTAACCTCAACATACCTACACATCTCATAAAGCCTACTACCAATAGCTTCATCAATCTTAATAACCCCATCAACACCAATCTCACAACTAACAATCACAGGCAACCTGTTAAAATACCTAAAATTCAAAAGTTCAAAAACTATATTAATATCACTCTCCGTAACCTTACCCTTAAACAAATCATCAATCACCAAAACCCTAGCACCCTTGTACCTTCCCATAACCCTGTGATAATAAACCTCGTCCATAATATTTTGCTTTAACCTAGTAATAACTTCCCTGTAACTCATATAAACTACTCCAACACCATTATCCATAAGCTCATTGGCAATAGCTAGAGAAAGATGGGTCTTTCCAGACCCAACTTGCCCCATAAACATTATAGAGTTACACCTTTCTTTCTCAATAGCTTTAAAGTTCTTCCCATACAAATAAGCTTCTTTATAAGCATTAGAAATCTGCTTATCCCTGCCGTAATTAAAATTATCAAACCTCTTCTTCCTAAACTCCTCACTAATCCCGCTTTTTAATAAAATCTCCTCAGCCAACCTAACTTCCCTACACTCACAAGGAATAGCTTCATTACCAACTATAACAAAAGTCATATCACTACATTTAGCACATCGATACTCCTCTTTAGCTGTCTTCTCCTCTAATAATTCTTCTGATTTCTTCAAGTTGCTCTTGGCTTGGAGCTCTGTATATAAAGTCATCATTCTCGTCTTCATACTCTCTGGCATATTTAGGTTTTCTATAGTTTTCACAGTTTCCATTATCCCTATCTCCTCTTAACTTTCTCTCTATCTCAAACTTCTTTAAGTCTTCTAAGGTAGTTATTCCATTTTCATCCCATTTTTTAAGTATGCCTTTTATATAAGCAGGCACTTTTTTATTTCTTTCTACAGCTATTTCTAAAGCTCTTTCAAATAATCCAGTTTCTACAGTTTCACAAACTTCAAATAACCACTCACCTATATTACCCTCTATAGCTCCTATTTTACTTTCATACAAGTTTCTTATTTTTTCAAATTTATTAGTTTTATATAATATCAAAGTGGGCACCTCTTTTTCTTCTTCTTTTTGTTTTTCTTTTTCTTTTTGTTTTTGTTTTTCTTTTTCCCCATACCCATGCTCTAACTTATTTTCTACTTTAGCTATGGGTATAGATACACTATCCATAGGGATACTTTCATCTGTAGTATGGGTATCCATAGGGGTAGTTGTATTTATATTTAAAGAATCTAATGTGTATCCATACCTATAACACTCTTTTAAGAATAAATTTATAAGTTCCATACTCTTAACATTAGAAAGTTCTTTTTCCACACATTTTTTAACCTTTGGACTTACTACCTTATTATGCTTTAACCAATTTTTAATAAAAATCTCCTTACTATCTTCACTATAAACAATTTTTCCATACTCCTCAAACCTAGCAAGAAGCTTTTCTACAGTCTCTCTGTTGTACCCTGTTTCAGTTTCAATTATCCTTTTTGGAAGCTCATAAATACCACACTGAGTAGTTTTACTATTAGTCATAAGGTAAATATAAAAATACTTCTCCTCCGGTGTTAAATCCAAAACAAACCCATCTTGCCAATAATCTATATGAATATGTCTATAAACAGCCATAAATATTCCTCCTATTTTTTATCTTTTTATTGATCTTCACCTAAGTTAAACCTATGTTATTTATAGTGACTAGGAATCGTACAAAACTA
>NZ_JBOFOR010000301.1:0-15294 GCF_051659545.1 Romboutsia sp.
TCTAAGACTCAAAATAGTAATACTGTTACAACTTATGTAGTCTTAGGAAAAATAACAGTAGTTAAAAGTGTAGATAAATCAATTGCTACACTAGGCGATGAACTAACGTACACAGTAACATTAACTAACGTAGGAAATGTTATAGATAATAATGTATTCTTTAAAGATACACCTTCAATAGGATCAACATTTAAAGCAGGCTCTATAAAGGTTAACAATGTAAGTCAACCTACGTTTGACCCAACAGTTGGATTTAGTCTAGGGGATATTGGTATAGGTTATGTAGTAGTAGTAGAATTTAAAGTAACAGTAACTTCAGTACCTCCAACTAATGAAGTAACAAACCAAGCAGTAGTAAATTATAAATTTGTAATAGATCCAAAACAACCACCATACAATGAAACTACTAATTCTAATATCGTAATAACTACTATAGCTTATGGTAATCTAAATGTAACTAAAATAGTTAACAAACAATATGCAACAATAGGAGAAAAATTAACTTATACAATTACAATAGTTAATACAGGAAATATTAACTCAACCAATGTAGCATTTATAGATAATACCCCTCGTAATTCAATGTTTGTTCCAGGATCTGTAACTATTAATGGAACCTCTTATCCAACTTATAATCCATCTGTTGGTTTTAATCTAGGTACAATGATACCAGGTCAGATAATTAATGTGGTTTATCAAGTTCAAGTTGTTGATTTATGTTAGTATTTAAAATATAAATTCAATATACCATTATAATAAACAAGGTGATTTCTGTAAGCTATAGGAGTCATCTTGTTTTAATAGAATAAAAAAAGCAACTTATATGGTATATCTAAGAATTAAAAAATACATATAAATAAATTAGTATAATTGACATCAATAAACTAATCCTATACTATTACCTATAATAAGAAAAGCAATGAAGAGAAATAGTAAAAATACGACTTTTAAACAGAGAGTACCCGTTTGGTGAGAGGGGCATGAAATAGTATTTTGAACACATCTTAGAGTTGAGTACCGAAATAAAAGTAGGCCACTTCGGGAACTGCCCGTTACAGCAGGAAAGTATGATTGTACTTATTAAGGTTAATATCGTGAGGTATTAATAAATAGAGGTGGAACCACGTGAGATAACTCCCGTCCTCTAGCTTAGGCTAGAGGCGGGATTTTTTGTGCTTAAGTAAAGCAAAATTTTGTATTGAAAAGGAGGGGCAAAAGTGGATTTTTTAAAAATACAGGATGAAATTAATTATTCTAAAAAAAGATACAAAATAAAGCGTGAAATTGAAGATATGTTTATAGAAGAAGATTTTGCACAAATAGAGCCATCAATATTTGAAGAATATGACGATTTTACATCAATAAATAAAAATATAGCAAAAGAATCAATGGTAAAAGTACTAAATGGAAGAGTTCTAATACTTCGAGCAGACATTACAACAAATATTATAAAAAGTTTAATACCAAGGTGGGAGGAGGATTTAAAACTAAAGCTGTTTTATAACTCTACAATTTACAGAAACAAGCAAACTACAATAAAAGAATTTAGAGAAATAGGTTGTGAATACTTAGGAGAAGCATCAATAGATGCAGAGATAGAAATAGTAGAAATGGCTTTGAAAATATTAAATAAGTACAGCAACATATATATTTTAGAAATAGGAATGAGCAGTTTTATAAATAGTTTTTTAGAAGAAATTAATTTAACGAAAGAGGAAGAAAGAACAGTTAAAAATTTAATCTACAAAAAGAATAAGAGCGACTTAAATAGTTACGTTGAAGAATTAAATATAAAGGAGGAGGAAAAAGCTCTACTTACAAATATTTTATACCTGCAAGGTAACCTAGATCAAATAATTGAAAAAGCTTATAAATTTAACTTAAGCAACAAGATGAAAATAGCCATAAATCAATTAATAGAAATAAAAGATAAAATAGAGAAACTCGGATATCTAGAATATATAAACTTTGATTTATCTATGACTACCTTACTAGATTACTACGAAGGAGTAATAATTAGAGGATATTACCCAAGTTCATACAAAGAGATTATAAGAGGTGGGCGATACGATTCCTTGACAGAAGAATACGGCAAAAAAGTTCCAGCAGTTGGTTTTTCAATAAATTTAGATGAGTTGGTGAAGGTAATATAATGGAGGTGGCTATGGATTATATAACAATTGCACTATCAAAAGGAAGACTTGGAAATGACGCTTACAAAAGGCTAAAAGCAATGGGAATAGGAGACTGTATAGACTTAGATTCAAGAAAGCTAATTTTTAAGGATGATAAAAATAAAATAATTTACATTCACGTTAAACCTTCTGATGTGGTTACTTATGTAGAAAAGGGAGTGGCAGATTTAGGAATAGTAGGGAAAGATATTATACTTGAAAATGAAGGTGATGTATACGAAATAGAAGATTTAGGCTTTGGAAAATGTAAGTTTTCAATAGCAGGGTTAAAAGGGAAAGAAAGTATTAGAAAAGACGAAATTTTAAAAGTGGCAACAAAGTATCCAGAAATAGCAAAAAAATACTTTAAGGAAAGAGAACAAAAAATTGAGATTATAAAATTAAATGGCTCAGTAGAACTAGCACCCTTAGTAGGATTGTCAGATATTATTGTTGATATAGTAGAAACAGGAAGTACTCTAAACGCAAATGGACTAGAAATTATTGAAGATATGTATGATATAAGTGCCAAGTTGATTTCTAATAGGGTTAGTTATAAGTTTAAATTTCAGAAGATTCAAAATATACTGAGTATGTTTAAGGAAGTTGAAGAAAAGTTAAGCTTAAATAATTAAGCTTAGAGAGCTAATAATAAAGTAATCAACAATAGCTAATCGAAGGAACTAGTGCAAATAGATACTATAAATTAAAAAGGAGAGATATAATATGGAAATGGTAAGAGAAAGTATGGATTTTGTGAAAGATAGTATAAAAGGACTAAAAGGTTATATTCCTAATAATGTAATCTGTAGTATAAAACTTGATGCAAATGAAGGCAAATGCAAAGCTTACAAAGACTTATGCAAAAATATAAATATAGATATGAGTCTTTACCCTGATGATGAGTACAAGGACTTAAAAGACAAAATAAAAGATTACGTAAATGCTAAACCATCTAACATAGTAGTAGGAAATGGTTCAAGTGAACTAGTAGAGCTTATAATAAAAACTTTTGTTGATAAAGATGAGGTTATATTAAGTTTCGTGCCTACCTTCAGTATGTATGAGGTTTTTGCAACTGTAAACTCTGCACAGTTTGTAGGGGTTGAGTGTAATGAAGATATTTCAGTAAATATAGATAATGTAATAGAAAAGGCAAAAGAAGTAAATCCAAAATTAATATTTTTGTGTAACCCAAATAACCCAACAGGATACTTAATGAAAAAAGAAGAGATTATTAAAGTAATAGAAAATACAGATTGTATAGTAGTTTGTGATGAGGCTTATATTGAATTTGCAGATACAAATGAATCAATGATAGATGAAATTTTAAACTATGATAGATTAATAGTACTAAGAACTTTCTCGAAAGCTTTTAGCCTAGCAGCCTTAAGAGTTGGTTATATGGTTGCCAATGAAAATCTAGCAACAATAATAGATACAGTAAGACCTCCTTACAATCTAAATGTCATATCTCAATATATAGCAACTAAGGCAGTAGAAGATACAAAGCCTGTATTAGAATATGTAAAAATAGTAAAAAAAGAAAGAAACTTTTTAATGGAAGTATTTGAAAATTTAAATATAAAAGCTTATGAATCAGGTGCAAATTTTATCTATTTTGCTTCAGATATAGAAAATTTATCTCAAAAACTTATTGATGAAGATGTTTTAATAAGAAGCTTTGGAAGTTACTACAGAGTAACTATTGGAGATGAAAATGAAAATCTAGCTTTTGCAAAGGCACTTAAGGCTATTGTAAAAAAGGAAAAGTTATAATATGAGAACTGCCAGTGTTGAGAGAAAAACTCTTGAAACAGATATAAAACTGTACTTAAATCTTGATGGTGAGGGAGTAAGTGAAATAAACACAGGGATAGGATTTTTAGATCATATGTTAACTCTTATGAGTTTTCATTCAGAGATGGATTTAAATTTGATTTGCAAAGGTGATTTAATAGTAGATGAACATCATACTGTAGAAGACATAGGAATAGCTTTAGGAGAAGCTTTTAAAAATGCAATAGGAGATAAAAAAGGAATAAAAAGATACTCCAATATTTGTATACCGATGGATGAAGCACTATGTCAGGTGGTACTTGATATAAGTAATAGATCTTATTTAGTTTTTAATATAGACTTTGAAAGAGAAAAACTAGGGACTTTAGATACTCAAAATTTCAAAGAGTTTTTTAGAGCTTTTGTAAATGAAGCTAGGGTTACTCTCCATATAAATCTTTTATATGGAGATAATGACCATCATAAAATAGAAGCTGTATTTAAGGCTTTTGGAAGAGCGTTAAAAGAAGGTAGTAGTGTGGTTTCTAAAAGAATAGTTTCTTCAAAGGGGGTATTGTAGTGAATATAATTGTAGACTATGGACTAGGTAATTTAAGTTCTGTATATAGGGCTTTTGAAAAAGCTGGTATAGAAACTAAAATATCTAGTGATATAGAAGAAATAAAAAATGCAAAAACTCTTATACTTCCAGGAGTAGGTGCTTTTAGAGATGCTATAAATTCACTTTATGACTTAGATTTAGTTTCAGTTATAAAAGAGCATGTTGATAAAGGAAAATACTTAATTGGTATATGCTTAGGTATGCAATTACTTTATGAAAAAAGTTATGAATATGGAGAATATGAAGGCTTAGGCTTAATAAAAGGAAGTGTAGAAAAATTAGATATAAAGTTAAAAGTTCCTCATATGGGATGGAACAACCTTAAGTTTAATAAAGATGATGAAATACTTAAGTATATAAATGAAGATGATTATGTATATTTTGTTCATTCTTATTATATAAATTCTTCTAATGAAGAGCTATTAGCCTTTGCAGAATATGAAAAAACTATCCCTGGCATAGTGAAAGATAAGAATATTTACGGAATACAATTTCACCCAGAGAAAAGTTCTAGTGTAGGAGAAAATATACTAAAGGCTTATGGGGAGATGATAAAATGATAATATTTCCAGCTATTGATATAAATGAAAATAAATGTGTAAGATTATCTCAAGGAGATTTTAACAAAGTAAATGTATATTCCAATAGCCCATTAGATATGGCTAAGACATGGAGAAATAAGGGGGCTGAGTTTCTTCATATTGTAGATTTAGATGGAGCAAAAAGCGAAGATATAATAAATAAAGAATCCATAGAAACTATAGTAAAAAACATAGATATCCCTATTCAAATAGGAGGAGGAATTAGAAGTAAGGAAAAAATAAAAAATCTATTAGATTTAGGCGTAAATCGAGTAATACTTGGAACTATGGCAATAGAAAATAAGGAACTACTAGAAGAACTTGCAAAAGAATACAAAAACAAAGTAATAGTATCTATAGATGCTAAAAATGGAAAAGTAGCCCTAAGAGGTTGGAAAGTAGTAAGTGAAATTGATTCAATTGACCTATGCAAATACTTAGAAAGCATAGGAATACACACCATAGTATATACGGATATAAGCAAAGATGGAATGTTAGAAGGACCAAACTTTGACATATACAAAGAACTTATGGAGAAGACTTCTTTAAATATTATTGCTTCTGGTGGAGTAAGCAGCGTTGAAGACCTAAAGAAATTACAAGAAATGAATATGTACGGTGCAATAATCGGTAAAGCACTTTATGACAATAGAATAAGTTTAGAGGAGGTGTTAGAATGCTTACGAGAAGAATAATACCTTGCTTAGATGTAAGAAATGGAAGAGTAGTCAAAGGTAAGCAATTTACAGATATAATCGATGTTGATAGTCCTGAAGCTCTAGGACAATTTTATAGTGAATGTGGAGCAGATGAACTTGTATTTTATGATATAACTGCTTCTAATGAAGAAAGAAAAACCTCTTTGGAATTTGTCTCAAAAGTTGCCAATAACATAAATATTCCTTTTTGCGTAGGGGGAGGGGTGAGTACTTTAGAGGATTTTACCTCTATACTTAGAAAAGGAGCAGATAAGGTATCTATAAATTCAGCTGCAGTAAAAAATCCACAATTAATAAGAGAGGCATCCTTAAAGTTTGGTGCTCAATGTGTTGTATTATCTATGGATGTGAAAAAAAACGATGAAAACTCTTGGAGCGTATACGTAAAAGGAGGAAGAGAAAAAACAAAATTAGATGCTATAAAGTGGGCAATAAAAAGTGTAGAACTAGGAGCGGGAGAAATAGTTGTAAATAGTATAGATGAAGATGGTATGAAAAATGGGTACGATATAGAATTATTAAGGCAAATCTCAAAGTCAGTAAATGTTCCAATAATTGCTTCAGGTGGAGCAGGAATATGTGAACATTTCTATGAGGTTATAGATTATGCCAAGGTAGATGGAGTATTGGCTGCTTCTGTATTTCATTTTGGAGAAATAAAAATAAATAACCTTAAAAGTTATTTAAAAGAAAAGGGAGTAGAAATTAGAATCTAGAAGGGGGAAAGTAATGAGTGATTATTTAGTAGATAATAAAGATAAAATAGAAGAATTACTAGAAGATATAAAATTTGATGAAAAAGGATTAGTGCCAGCTGTTGTTCAGGATATAAAAACTAAAGATGTAGTAATGATGGCTTACATGAACAAAGAATCTATAAGAAAAACTTTAAAAGACAAGGTGGCTTGCTACTATAGTAGAAGTAGAAGTGAGCTTTGGATAAAAGGAGAAACTTCAGGAAATATTCAAAATCTAAAGGGTTTTTATTATGATTGCGACAAAGATAGTATACTACTTTTAGTAGAACAAGTTGGAGTAGCTTGCCATACTGGGGAGTATTCTTGTTTTCGCAATGCAGTCATACCTTACGACAACCATGATATTATTAACCAAGTATATGAATTAATTAAAAATAGACAAAAAAGTCCTAAGGAGGGTTCTTATACAAATTATTTATTTGAAAAGGGATTAGATAAAATACTTAAAAAAGTAGGAGAAGAAACCAGCGAAGTAATAATAGGAGCTAAAAATAAAGATAAAAATGAATTGGTTTATGAAATTAGTGATTTAATATATCATCTTTTAGTATTAATAGTAAATGAAGATCTAAAGGTAGAAGATATAAAAAAAGAACTTGAAAATAGAAAAAAATAATTGATAAAATATGTTTTGAAGTTATAACCGGGGGTAAATATATACTATAACTTCTTGAGCTTATTGCAAGCAAAGATAGCTGATGATCCCCCATACAGCTATCTTATTTTTTTTGCCATTGAACCTATTAAAAAGACGAATTTTTTTATTGATATGCTTTACAAAAATCGTTCAATAGATTACTGTTAAATTATAGGTAAAATTTAGAAAAATCAAAAAAAGGGGGGCGTAATGTTGAAAAAGTATATAGGTGAAATAGGATTGATTTTAACAGCAGTTATTTGGGGTAGTGGATTTGTAACCATGCAACTAGCACTAGATAACGGATTTACTCCTCTTCAAATTATTACTATGAGATTTTTTATAGCTGCTGTGTTAATAAACACAATATTCTTTAAACAAATCAAAGCTAATATAACAAAAGAAGCAGTAAAAGCAGGGAGCATAATAGGGGTATTTTTATTTATAGCTTTTGTAGTTCAAACAATAGGTCTTGTATATACAACGCCATCTAAAAATGCATTTATAACCGCGGCTAATGTAGTCATAGTACCTTTTATAGGATTTATAATTTATAAAAGAAAACTTGATAAAATAGGTATTATAAGTAGTATTACAACTCTTGTTGGTATTGGGATATTATCTTTACAAGCTGATTTCTCAGTGAATATCGGAGATTTTTTAACTTTAATATGTGCATTTGGGTTTGCTTTTCATATATTCTTTACTAGTGAATTTGTACAAAAACATCACCCTATGGTATTAATAGGAGTACAATTTACTGTTACTTTTATACTATCTTTTATATCACAAATAGTCATGGGTGAAGGTGCTATATCTGGAAATCCTGCAGGATATGTAGGAATACTTTATTCTGCTATATTCTGTACAACAGTAGCTTTTTTGATGCAAACTATTTGCCAAAAGAAAGTTGATGGTACAAAGACTGCAATAATACTAGCAACTGAATCTGTATTTGGAACAATTTTCTCAATAATAATACTTAATGAAGTAGTAACTGTAAGAATGATTCTTGGATGTATAATTATATTTGTATCAATAATAATGGCTGAAACTAAGTTTTCTTTCTTAAAAAAGAAAGATACAAAATTAGAGCCAACAGCTATAGATGCAGCCAATGAAGATTAATTTAGGGGGGACACTATGTATTTAGATGATATTACTTTAAATTTTATTCAGCCTTGTACTACAGATTCACTTAGAATACGTATAAAGGCAATTTTATCAAGAGATATTAGCAAGGTATTTCCTTATTTAAACACTCATTTGAAGAATGGAATATACAATAAAAATGCAAATACCTTTACTTTTAATAAAGAACATAAAATTATTACTATATATTCTGATAATGTAGCTATTGCAAAACTACTTAATGAAACGGATGCTTTTGAGACTTTAGATTATTTAAAAGATATAATAAATGAAGTAGATAGTAAAAGAGATGAAATAGAACCATCTTATGAAATGATAAAACTTCCAAGTCCACTTGAACTATACACTTATTTACCTAAATTAAATTGCAAAAAATGCGGTCATCCAACATGTTTAGCATTTGCAACAAAGGTATTAAATGGGCAAGAAAAGGTGAAGAAGTGTTTACACTTATATGAAAAGCACAATAAAGAAAACTATGAAGAAGTAGAAAATATGATTTTGTTATTGGGATATGAAATATAAATATTCAAAAGGCATATAAATAAAATAATATAGAGAATAAATAAAGCCTCATTAATTATGAGGCTTTATTTATTTGATTAAATTTTAAAATAGTAGAAAATGTTATAATTTGTTGGAGAAATATGTAATAAAAATAATTGAAGAAACATAAATCTTAACATTGTAAGATAGGGAAATATATATATAATATTTATATAAGAAAATAAAATAATACAATTTGGAGAAATTAATCATCAAAGTATGTAATATAATCGGGTAACATTTCTATAAGTTAGTATTAAGATTGAAAAACATTAGGTAATACTGCTAGATTATATATCTACACTAATGCTTTATTTTTTTTGCAAACAAATTTTTAGGGGGATGGCGACATGAATATAAATAATTTAAAAATTGGTAAAAAACTAGGGGTGGCATTTTTTGTAGTTATACTTATAACTTCTATTTCAAGTATTAGCGCATTAAATAGTCTAAGAAAAGCAGGGAATTTAAGTAATAAATTATTCACTGGTCCCTATGTATCAACAAGTGAAACCATGGGATTTCGTAGAGATGTACTTAAAATAGACCAAAGTCTTGCAAATGCGGGATTAGATGCTGATATAAATGAACTAGATTTTTATGAAAAAGATGTTGAGGCAAGCTTTAATAGTATGGAAAAAAGAATAGCTAAACTTGAAGAATCTTTTGAAGATAAAAGAGGGATAGAAGATCTTAAGAACTTAACGATAGAGTTAAAGAGTGAATCAAATAAAATTGTACAAGTATTAGATAAAGGAGATTTTGCTCAGGCAAAAAATATGATAACAAATGCAGATAGCCCATACACAAATGCTTTTTATAAGATTCAAGATGAATCAATAAAACTTTCTGAAATTGCAGAAAAGGATGGAATACAATTTGATAAAACATTAAAGAAAAACCTAGGAACATCAATGATAGTTTCAATAGCAATATTTATTATTTCAGTACTAGTAAGTATATTTATATGTATTTATATAACAAGAAAATTAAAATATCCAATTAAAGAAATTGAAATAGCAGCAAATAAAATAGCCATAGGTGACTTTAATGTAGATATAGAATATGAAGGAGAAGATGAAATAGGATCTCTATCTAATAGTATGCGACAAGTATGTAGCCAAACAAAATTAGTTGTAGAAGATACAGTTAGAGTATTACAAGAAGTTGCAGGTGGTAATTTCAATGTAAATACTAAAGTAAAATACATAGGGGCATTTAAGAGTATTGAAAAATCAGTACAACAAATTACAAGTGACTTAAGTGATACTATGAATCAGATAAATCTATCAGCACAAGAAGTAGGACAAGCTTCAGAACAAGTAGCAAGTGGTTCTCAAATGTTGTCTCAAGGGGCAACAGAACAAGCTAGTGCTATAGAAGAACTATCAGCAACTATTATAGAAATTTCAGATAAAATTAAAGATACAGCAACTAATGCAAATAAAGCAAATAGATTAACTTTAAGTGCAGGAGCAGATATTGAAGAAGGAAATGAACAAATGGGTAGCATGGTAAAATCTATGGAAGAAATATCAATAACTTCAAATGAAATAAGCAAGATAATAAAAACCATAGATGACATAGCCTTCCAAACAAATATACTAGCATTAAATGCAGCAGTAGAAGCGGCACGTGCAGGAGCAGCAGGGAAAGGTTTTGCTGTAGTTGCTGATGAAGTAAGAAATTTAGCGGCAAAATCAGCAGAAGCAGCTAAAAATACATCCGTACTTATTGAAAGTTCAATAAAAGCAGTTAATAATGGAACTAGAATTGTAAATAATACAGCAACATCTCTTCAAAAGATAATAAAAAATACAAATCAAACAGCCTTAATAATTGAAGCTATAGCAAAAAAATCTGAAGAAGAAGCCAATGCTATTACACAAGTTACTTTAGGTCTAGAACAAATATCAGAAGTAGTACAGACAAATTCAGCAACAGCGGAAGAAAGTGCTGCAGCTAGTGAAGAATTAAGTGGTCAAGCTAAAATGTTAGAGTCACTTATAGAACACTTTAAACTAAAGTAATATACTAATAAATTCTATAAATAAGAAAGGTGACTTTTATGTAAAGTCACCTTTCTTATTTAGCAATATATTTAACTAATAATAGCGGTGTAAAATCTAATATAGTTGATATTTATTAAATTTAGATAGTTGTTTCAAAGACTTTAGTAAGGTAAACTTAAAATAGATAGAATTTACAAAAAAATAGAAATGGAGGTAAATTATGATTTCTAGAGAAATAGCTTCAATGGTGTTGGCAAAATGCTTAGTAACAGGTGGAGATTTTGCAGAAATTTTTGAAGAAGATAGTATAACAAATTCAATAGCATTAATAGATAGTAAGGTAGAAAATGCTCTTGGAGGACGGAGTTATGGAATAGGTATAAGGATTTTTAAAGGTTTTAAAAGTGTATATGCATATACAAATGAAAATTCTTTATCTAGCCTTTTAGATACAGCTTACAAAGCAGCACTAGCCCTTGGTCAACTTAAAGAAGAAATTACTGTAGTATTAAACAATGATAAGGTAGCAAATACTTTACACAATATAAAGTTTTATCCAAGCAGTATAGATTACACTAAGAAAATAGGTGTTATGAAGGAAGCCTACAAAAGTGCAAAAGACTACAGCAGTGAAATTTCTCAAGTTAAGGTTTCCTACCTTGATAAAGAACAAAGAATTCTTATAGCAAATAGTGATGGATTATACACAGAAGATGAAAGAGTTAGAACTAGATTATCAATTAGTGCTATAGCATCAAAAGGAAGTGAAAACCAAACAGGATTTGAAGGTCCAGGAAGATTAAAAGGCTTTGAAATGTTTGAAGAAATAGATCCTTCTTACTATGGAAAAGAAGCTGCGAGAGTAGCACATACAATGTTACATGCTAGAAACTGTCCAGCTGGAAATATGCCTGTAGCAATAGACAATGGGTTTGGTGGAGTAATATTCCATGAGGCGTGTGGTCACTCTCTAGAGGCTACTTCAGTAGCTAAAGGAAATTCTGTATTCACTGGAAAACTAGGGCAGCAAATTGCATCAAGCAAGATTACAGCAATAGATGATGGAACTTTAGCTAATCATTGGGGTTCAAGTAATATAGATGATGAAGGGAATCTAACTAGAAGAAATATTTTAATAGAAAATGGAATATTAAAGTCTTATATGATAGATAAATTAAATGGTAGAAGAATGGGAATGGAGCCAACAGGAAGCTCAAGAAGACAAAGTTATAAGTATGCTCCAACTTCAAGAATGACAAATACCTACATAGCATCAGGAGAAGATTCTCCACAGGATATAATAAAATCAATAGATAATGGACTTTATGCAAAAAAAATGGGCGGTGGCTCTGTAAACCCTGTTACAGGAGAGTTTAACTTTGCAGTATCAGAAGGATATATAGTTAAAAATGGAGAAATTCAAGAACCAGTAAGAGGAGCAAGTCTAATTGGTAAGGGAAGTGAAGTTCTAATGAATATTGATATGGTTGGAAATAATCTAAAGCAAGGTCAAGGTATGTGTGGATCATCTTCAGGTAGTATAGAAGCTAACGTAGGCCAACCTATGATAAGAGTTAAAGAAATTACTGTAGGCGGAAGATCGGAGGAATAATTATGGAATTTAATATTTTTAAAGAAAAATTATTTGAAAAAGCCTTAAGCGAAGGTTTTAAAGAATGTGAAGTTTACTATCACAGTGGGGAAAGTTTAAATATATCAGTTTTTAAAGAGGAAATAGAAAAGTATAGCCTTGAAAAATCTTTTGGATTATCTTTTAGAGGAAAAATAAATGAAAAAATAGGATATTCATACACGGAAATACTTGATGAAGATGCTATAGAGATGCTTGTTACCAATGCCAGAGCCTCTATTCTTGTAACAGATAATGAAGATGTTCAATTTATTTATGAAGGTGATGAAAATTACCAAGAAGTAAAAACTTACTCAGAAAAATTAGATAATATAGAAGCTTCTAAAATAATAGATTTAGCTATGAACTTAGAAAAAGAAGCTAAGAATTATTCCTCAAAAGTAATAAATACAAATGGTTGCAAAGTGGTTTACACATCTTCACAAAACGGGATATACAATACCAAAGGACTTAATCTAAAGGACAAAAGCAACTTGTTATATGGATATGTAGTGCCTGTAGTAGAAGACAACAATGAAAAACAAGATGGAATGGGGTATTTAGTAGCTAATTCTTTTGAAGATATAGATGCAAAACAAGTTGCAAAATACGGTGTAGACGAAGCACTTTCAAAAATTGGTGGAAAAAGTATAAAATCAGGTAAATATAAAGCAGTAATATTAAATGAAGCTATGGTTTCTTTAATGGATACTTTTAGCCAAATCTTCAGTGGAGATGCAGCTCAAAAAGGACTTTCATTACTGAAAGGAAAAGAAGGAGAAAAAGTGGCAGCGGATATAGTAACAATAGTAGATAACCCATTGTTAGATTTTGGTTTAGCCTCTCATTCTTTTGATGATGAAGGAGTTGCTACTTATAAAAAAGAGATTATATGTAGTGGTAAATTAAACACTTTACTTCATAATTTAAAAACCGCACATAAACAAGGAATAAAAACTACTGGAAATGGATTTAAAGCAAGTTATTCTTCACCAGTAGGTGTAGCTCCTACTAATTTTTACCTTGAAAAAGGAGAAAAGTCAATAGACGATTTAATGAATATTATAGGAGAAGGAATACTAGTTACTGATTTTGCAGGGCTACATTCTGGAGCAAATGCAATTAGTGGAGATTTTTCCTTAGCGGCAAAAGGATTTTATATAAAGGATGGTAAAAAAGATTTTCCTATAGAGCAAATAACAGTAGCAGGAAATTATTTTGATTTACTAAAAAATATTGAAAATATAGGAAATGATTTAAAATTCCCATTAAATAATGTAGGCTCTCCATCAGTTATAGTAAGGGAATTATCAATAGCTGGAAAAGAAAAATAATTTATTTTGAAAAATATAAACAACTTATATTAAAAAAGTTTCAACTATATCAGTAAAAAAATGGTTGAATATTTTTATCAATTAGTGCTAGAATGATTTTGGATACAAAATTACTTTAGCACCTTTTGGTGTATTAAAAGATTAAAACCTATTTTCAGTGAGAATGAGTTGTAATCGCAAAGAATATAGCCTAATTTCTTTATACTTATGAAAAGTAATAAAAAAAAATTAAAATTTATTGTTTAATAGAAGAAGCATGGGGTATATATAAATTATAACCAATTAAGCTGTAAATTTTAATGAAGGCTAAAATTTATACATAAAAAATAAAGGGAGGGTATTATTATGAAGAAATTTGTTTGTACAGTATGTGGATACATGCATGAAGGAGAAACTGCACCAGAATTATGTCCAGTTTGTAAAGTAGGAGCTGAAAAGTTCCAAGAAGTAAAAGGTGAAATGGTATGGGCTGACGAGCACAGAATCGGAGCAGCTGCTGGAGTAGATGAAGAAATATTAGAAGGATTAAGAGCTAACTTCACAGGAGAATGTACAGAAGTAGGAATGTACTTAGCAATGAGCCGTCAAGCAGATAGAGAAGGATATCCAGAAGTAGCAGAAGCATACAAGAGAATAGCATTTGAAGAAGCAGAGCATGCAGCTAAGTTTGCTGAATTATTAGGTGAAGTAGTAGTAGCAGATACAAAAGCTAACTTAAAAGCAAGAGTAGAAGCAGAATACGGAGCTACAGAAGGAAAATTAAAAATAGCGAAAAGAGCTAAAGAACTAGGACTAGATGCTATACATGATACAGTTCATGAAATGTGTAAAGATGAAGCTAGACATGGTAAAGCATTCTTAGGATTATTAGAGAGACATTTTGATAACAAATAATTTTATAAATTAAATAAAAAAGTGGAGAAGGATTTATCTTTCTCCACCTTTTTTATTTGAGGTATAACTAATTTTTAAAATTATAAAGTGATTTTAGAGAATTTTAAGTAATAAATTTTGAATAAAAGGTAATGCAGAATTAAAATTTAACGTTAATTATTTTCATAAAAATGATTTTTGGTTATATAATTTTCATATAAGTGATTATTATAGAATTAGATTAAAGGATATTTGGGGTATAACAAAGAATAAGATGAATAAATCAAGTAATAATGAAGAAGAAGCTAAATAGCTAACCCAATAACTACATAATCATACATAGATAATTATGTAAAGTATAGTTGGGAGATAACCGCCTATATGTATCAAAAATAAATGAAAGGGGGAATAACTGAGAGTTTTTGCAATAAATTAATGTTTACAGAGAGGTGGAAACATGGAAAGTAAGCACAGTTT
>NZ_JBOFOR010000302.1:0-1516 GCF_051659545.1 Romboutsia sp.
TTTTCCATCACAGAATGTATGATGATGTATCAGATATAGAAAGTCAAATGTACACAAGACCATGGCAAATAGAAGAGTACGCAAAAGATAATCCTAAAAAACCTCATATAATATGTGAATATACACATTCTATGGGTAACTCTAATGGAAATCTAGATGCTTATTATAAGTTATTTAGAAAATATGATGTTTTACAAGGTGGATTTGTATGGGACTTTAAAGACCAAGCAATCCTTAAAAAAGAAGGAGATATAAGTTATTTAGCATATGGAGGAGACTTTGGAGATTTCCCTAATGACTATGATTTTAGCGGAAATGGATTAGTATTTGCCAATGGAAAAGTAACTCCTAAATTCTATGAAATAAAATATTGGTATTCAGATGTATTATTTGAGGATCTAGAAGAAGGTTTAGTAAATATTAAAAATGATTATTTATTTAATAATTTAAATAAATATGTAATATTTATAACTACAACTAAGAATGGTGAGTTTGTAGATGAAAAATGTGTAGAGATTGATTTAGAGCCAGGGCAAACTTATGAGTTGCAATATGATGTAGAAGAAAAAAGATATAAAGATGAAGAGTATATAGTTACTTTTACAGTTAAAGAAAAAAATGAAACAATATATGCACCAAAAGGTCATGAGATAATGCATCACCAAGTTATACTAAAGCCAAACACATTTAAGATAGAAAGAGAAGAAAATAATAAAGCTATTAATATAAAGGAAGCCGAGGAATTAATAAGTTTATCAACAGACAAGATAAAAGTGTCTTTATCAAAGAATAGTGGACTTTTATGTGAGTATGTACTAAATGGAGAAGATATCTTAAAAGAAGAGGTAAAACCATATTTCTGGAGAGCTAGTACTAACAATGATAGAGGTTTCAAAAATGAAATAGATGCAGTTACTTGGAGAAATCCAGCTATGAAAGTAGTTAACATTAAAATAGAAAACTATGAAAAAGTAGTTAATTTAATAGTAGATATAGAATTGGAAAATAATAGTACAGTAACATATATGTACTCCTTAGATTGCAATTCTAAACTAAAAGTACAACAAATATTAAATCCAAATAGAGAGCTATCTAAGATACCTGTAATAAGTGATCTATTCATTCTTAAAGAAGAATACAAAAATATAACTTATTACGGTAGAGGAAAAATAGAAAACTACTGGGATAAATACAAAAGTGCTAAGATAGGTTTATACAAGGAGACTGTAAATAATGAAATTGTAAATTACCTTCAACCTCAAGAAAATGGGGCTAAAACAGATGTGAGATATTTAGAAATAAAAAATGAAAAAGGACAGGGAATAAAAATAAGTGGAGTTCCAACCTTTGAGTTTAATATATCTAAATATCACCCAGAGGATGTAGAAAAAGCTGACCATTTCCATAAATTAGTGTCTTTAGATGCAACTATTCTAAGGGTGATATATAAGCAAATGGGAGTAGGCGGAGATGATAGTTGGCAAGCACTTCCTCATCCAGAGTATATTTTAAATGC
>NZ_JBOFOR010000303.1:0-23805 GCF_051659545.1 Romboutsia sp.
TCCTTTGAATATTGAACTTTACATTTCTTACTTAATGAACAAAACATACTACTAGTTTTCACAAAAATCACTCCTTATATATTTAAATATGAATGGATAAGTTTTATAAAAGTTAAATAGTATAAATTATATAACCTTATATAAATCTTAAACACTTTTTATTTATTATTATTTAATAAATATATACCCGCATGAAAATAACCTAAACAAATATATGAAATTTTACAAAAAGTATTTTTGTTATTAATATTAAAAAATATCACTGACTAGCAACTCTGATATAATTAATTATATAAACAAAAAATGGAGGGATGAAAATGTATCTGTATGAGTAAGCCCCTTATAGTTAAATAATAATAGCTAGGGGGCAATTTTATGAAAAAAAATATAAGTTTAATGTATACAGTAGCTTTCTTACAAGGATTGGTTTTTTATGCACCTGTAAGTTTACTATATAGAATAGAAAGAGGTTTATCAGTAAGTGAATATTTCTTTTTAGAATTTATACTATTACTAGTAATAGTATTGACAGAAGTACCATGGGGTTATTTTGCAGATAAATATGGATATAAAAAGACCTTAGTAATATCCTACATTTTATTCTTTTTAGGTAGGCTGAGTTTATTGTTTTGCAATAGTCTTATGGGATTTGTGGGGCAAACAATATTAGCAGCTATGGGTGTATCTGGAGCATCTGGTTGCGATATAGCTTTTTTATATAAATCATGTAATAAGGATGAAAGTGAAAAAGTTTTTGGTAAGTATAGAGCGTTCAGTAGTCTAGCATTTTTCATTTCATCATTATCATCATTCTTTTTAATATCTATTTCTATGGAATTAGCAGTATTAGTAACAGTGATAGCTTATGGATTGAGTATAATTGTAATTTGTTTTACTAAGGATGTAGAAATAGAAATATCAAAGGATAAAAAAGAGATAAGTATAAAAGATAGTTTTAATAATAGCTTTAAAGATATAAAAAGTGTAAAATGGATATTTATATTTGTTATAGCTACAGCTATAATAGCTGAAATATCTTATGGAATAAGTGTAAACTTAGGTCAGCTACATTTTAAGAATATAGGAATAGAGATAAGATTCTTGGGATATATAAGTGCATTATCAGAGCTACTAGCCATGTTGTCTTGTAAAACACATGTATTTACTAAGAAGTTTGGACAAAATAATACTTTAAAAGTTATGGTAAATATAATACTTTTATGTGTATTAGTGCTCATATTTACGGATAATATTTTTATAAGCATTATTACAATATCCTCTATAGCTGGATTAATATCTATGATATCTCCTATTGTACTAGATATAAAAAACAAATCCATAAGTAAAAATAGAGCAACAATTTTATCAGTTTATTCAATGATAGGAAGTCTGATATCTGCATTTATAAATATAGTAATAGGTTTTTGTGCAGATATATATTTGAAATCTGCATTTATTGCTTGCTTTGCAATAATGGCAATAGGAGTATGTGGAGTTTATTTATATATAAATCAAGCTAATAGAAATATTTAAAGCAATATTCAAGGTGTGTATTTATATAAATTAGCTAGTAAAGTATTTAGTAGAATAATATAAAAAGGTTGGTGATGATTAATGATTAATATAAGAATTGATAAAAAACTGAAGGAAAAATGTAATGTACATATAGTATCAATAGAAGCTAAAGTAAAAGTAGGGAATTCAGACGATAGACTAATAGATGTTATTAACAAAACCTGCAAAAAAATAGAGAGTAATATTAAACAAGAGGATATACTAAAACTTAAAAATATTGATTCGTCAAGAAAAGCTTATAAATCCTTAGGGAAAGATCCAAGTAGATATAGATTATCATCTGAATCCTTAGTAAAAAGGGTAGTAAAAGGTATGGGATTATATTATGTTAATAATATTGTAGAGATAAACAACTTAGTATCTTTAGAAAGTAATTATTCAGTAGGAACCTATGATTTAGACAAAATAAAAGGTGAAATAGTATTCTCTGTGGGAGAAGAAGGAGAACGATATGATGGAATTGGAAGAGGTTCAATAAATCTAGAAAATATGCCTGTATTTAAAGATGAAGAAGGCTATTTCGGCAGTACAACTTCAGATTCAACCAAGGCAATGATCACAGAGGACACAAAACATATTTTAATGAATATAATAGCTTTTGAAAATGATGAAAAGTTAAGTGATTACTTAGAGTTTGCAAGTAAGTTAATTAAAGAGCATGCAAATGGAGTAATTTTAGATACTAAAATAATATTTTAATTCTATAAAATAAAAATATAATAAATAATCTTAATTAAAAATGGCTTTCCTACTAAAAAATAGTGGGAAGGCTTTTTATTATATAAAAATTAATTTTTAAAGTTGCAAAATATAAAAATAATGATATTATATTGATATACGATATATCGAAGTGCGATAGATTGTATGACGATACAATAGATATCGATATAAATTAATATATAGTTTGACCACAGAGTAGGGACTTAAAAGAAATTCTAATATAGTAAATAATTAATTAGGAGGAATTAGCTATGAAAGAATTAAAAAAAGTATTTAAGGTATTTATATGTGGGCAAGAAGAAAAAGAATGTAATTGGCTATTGGAAATGTCAAAAAAGGGATATCATGTTGTAAAACTAAGTTATCCAACATGTTATGTATTTGAAATTGGTGAGCCAAGAAATTATAAATATATAATAGATATTAAAGCAAACTCAAATATATCAGAGAGTGAGTATCTAAACAGTTATAAAGAGAAACCCTGTGAGTATATTACAAACTTTAAAAAGTGTTACTATTTTAGATGTGATGAAAATATAGATACTAATCAAATAGTAACTATGGAAGTATTAAAGGAAAAAAGCCTTGCATACTGTAGCCAAATAATTTTAGCAATAGTTGGTTCAATTAATATGGCAATATTCTCAATTACATTAATCCTTAGTATCTTTAACCTTGAAAAAATACATGTAACAAGTTTTTCAAACTTGACAATTGGAATTATGTGTTTGGCGGTATACGTTGCAAACAAAAATAAACAACAATACGCAGAATAAATCGTTGAAATAAACAACTTAAAAGGAGAAGCATTATGAGTGAAAAAATAATACAAAAATATATACCTTTAACAGAGGCTACCTACTATATCTTATTATCAATGGTAGAGCCCATTCATGGTTATAAGCTTATGCAAAATGTTGAAGAAATGACAGGTGGTGCAGTAAAACTTGGACCAGGAACATTATACGGAGCGACTAGCAAATTAGTTAAAGATGGCGTAATTGAGCAAGTAGACTCTTCTGAAGAAAGAAGAAAAAGTTATAAACTAACAAGTTTAGGTAGAGAGATATTAAAGCTTGAATATAAGAGGCTTAATTTATTAGTAGAAAACGGAAAAGAAATAGTATCTAAGTTGGAGGATTAGTTATGAAAGAATATAAAAAAATATTTAAGTGTTTCGTAGCAGGTCAAGAAGAAGAGGAATGTGAATGGTTATCTAAAATGTCAAAGTCAGGCTATCACTTACAAAATATAAGTTTTGCCTCGTATTATACCTTTAAGAAGGGTGAACCGAAAGATTATACTTACATGATTGATATGAAGGAAAAGGATCAAGATGATGAAGGTGAATATATAGGTATGTATGGAGATCATAATATCGAATTTATAGATAAGTCAGCATCATTTTATTATTTTAGAGGTGATAGTAATTCTGAGGTAGTTAGCTTAATGAATAGTGAAAAAGGTAGATATTTAAATAGAATAAATTCACACAAGAAGATTATAGCAATAGGAGGTTTATTAAATATAATAATCTTTATATTTAACTTTATAAATTGTTTAAAAACAGATAGTACAGTTCTTACTTTTACATCATCTATAAACCTATTAGTTGGATTGTTTTGTATATGGGTATGTCTGCTAATAGGGAAAAAAGAAATCAAATTAAAAGAAGATGGAGTAAAATCACCCTACAAAACTAATATTAAAGACTGGCCAAAACTTTACTATTTAGCAATAGTAATAACAGCATTAATAATTATGTATGGTGTAATATTACTATTTAGTTTATATTTATCATGAGCAAGGGTGGAATTTATGTAAGTTGCACCGCCCTTGCAGCTTTGAGCGACCTGTCGGCGACATGAGCCTTCGGCTAATTTTGCCTGCTGGAAGGAAAACTTACATAAATTTTACACTTGCGGGCTAGATATAAATTACAAAGTGAATTAGAAGTATGGGAGTTATGCTCCTATTTTTTTTGATATCTATAATTATAAATCCAATGGATAAAATAAAAAGATACAAATATATAAAAATATCTACAAATACATATACATAAAAAAAGCAATAATCATATAGTGATAAAAAGGTCTTCTATTGAAGATTTATAGAAGGAGGAAGTATGAAAATAGCTATATTTTTAGGTGCTGGAGCATCAGCAGCAGAGAACTGTCCTATACAAAGTGAATTATTTCGTGAGTACTTTAAAAATATGACTGAAAAAGATTATAACAGTGATATGAATATCGCTTTATATAAATTTTTTAAAGAAATGTTTAATATTGATATAAAAAAAGACGATATGGAAACTGTATGTTTTCCTACTTTTGAAGAAGTCCTAGGTCTTCTAGATTTATCAGAGCAAAGAAGAGAGTCTTTTAAAAACTTTGGATTAGAAACCTTAAGCAAAAAAGTAGACAGTACACGTTTTTTAAGACAATATTTAATTTTATTAATGGCAAAAGCAATAGATAAAAGTGAAAAGAGCAACAACCATCATCACAAGTTGCTTGTAGACAATTTAAGAACAGCTGGATTATTAGAAGAAGCGACTTTTATAAGTGCCAATTATGATATACACATAGATAATACTATAGCAGCATTATATAAATCTAAGGAATATCCAGTTATGCTTGATTATGGAGTTAAGTTTAGTAATTTTGATATAGAAGGTGGATGGAAACCGCCTCAAAATCCGAGCATAAAGCTTTACAAAATACATGGTTCACTAAACTGGTTATATTGTCCAATTTGTAATAGCCTAACTTTAACTCCTTATGAAGGTGGAATTATGAGGCTTATTTATAATATAGAGGAAGCTAAATGTTTAGACTGTGGATGTATAACAGTACCTATAATTATTCCGCCAACTTATTTTAAAAATATGGCGAACGTTTTTGTATCTACGGTATGGAATGAAGTAGAAAAATCTTTAAGACAAAGTGATGTGTTGATTTTCTGTGGATATTCTTTTGCAGAAGCAGATATACACATAAAATATATGATAAAAAGAGTTCAAACTAGTAGAAAAAAGCCTCCTTTAAAAATAATGGTTTTTAATGGATACAAAGGTAAGAAAGAAATTTCGCTAAGAAAAGAAGAAGAAAGATATAAGAGATTTTTAGGAAATGAAGTTATATTTAGAAATAACTCTTTTCAGGAATTTTGTGAAAATCCAGCATACTTTATAGATATGATAAAAGAGTAACTTTAAAAGTAAATTTATAAAGGTATATAAGTTAAAATGTAGAATGAATTTAAGTAAACTAAATATAGGGGATATTACGTGGAGGATAAAATATGATTGGAACAATTGTAAATTGCCTAGCAATAGTAGGCGGCTGTATGGTGGGGCTTATCATAAAGGAAAGAATGACAGAAAAGATAAGTAATACTATAATGAATGGATTAGCACTATGCGTATTATATATAGGAATATCTGGAGCTATAGATGCCAAAAATCCATTAATTATGATAGTATCAATAGCTTTAGGAGGATTAATTGGAGAACTAATAGATATTGATAAAAGGCTTTCAAATTTAGGAGATAAATTAGAAAGTAAATTTATTAAGAAAGAGAATCAAAAAGAAAATTCAAAAGTTTCTATTTCTCAAGGATTTGTTTCAGCAAGTTTAATATTTTGTGTAGGAGCTATGGCAATAGTGGGAAGTCTTCAAAGTGGATTAACTGGAAATCACGAAACTTTATTTGCAAAATCAATAATTGACGGCATAGCTTCAATAATATTTTCAGCTTCACTTGGAATTGGAGTTATGTTTTCTGCATTATCAGTATTTATATACCAAGGATCTATTACTATAGGTGCATCTTTTTTATCAGGAGTATTAAGTGATCCTGTAATAAACTGTATGGGTGGAGTAGGAAGTCTATTAATTATAGGTTTAGGGTTAAATGTATTAAAATCGACAAATATCAAAGTAGCCAATCTTTTACCGGCAGTATTTTTACCTATTATTTTTGGAATTTTGGGCATAATCTAATAAACTTTAGACAAATTCCTCATTAAGAAGGAAATAACCTATAAAAATCAAAATAGATAAGTAAGGTAAATTATTTAGATTTTTATAGGAGGTAAGGTAAATGGTTTCTTTTGATATAAATGGAGCGATAATAGAGTTTGATGAAAAAAATTATAATTATAATGGTATAAGAAATAATTTTAGACTAGAAGCAATAGATATATGCAATGAATTTGAAAACTATTGTTTAAATAATGTATTAACGTTAAGTCAATTATCTGATAAGTGCTTTAAAAAAGGAATTGAAAGTATTGAGAGTGCTTTGAGAAGAGGTGTGGAAACGATTGTAGGTTATGGAATAATAACTATAGATATAAATACTTTCAAAGAAGTATATTGTAAAAAATATTTAAAATATGAAAGATTATTTAATAATTTAGACAAAGAAATCTTAAGTCCAAATAAAAGCAAAAAAAATAATTATACAAATCAACATTCACTCAAACCATTAATAAAAAAGATTTCTCAATACATATACGATGATTGCTTTAATATACACTATGCAGTTATTGATGTGCTAATAGAAAACAAAGTTGAAAGTGTAAGCTGCTATATAGATGAAGAGAGAGCAAAGAAGTCTAATGCTTTATTTAATAACTACAAAGATGGATTTATAAGCAAGCCAGATGAGTATAAGGTAGTTAAACAAATAATAACTCTTAACCCTTATAGACGTGATATATATGAGTTTTTAATAAAGGAAGATGGAGATTTTACAAAAGAAATTGAAAGACTTACTGAGTTTTTAGGATATGATATAAAAGATTATAAAGATGAACTAATGAATATTTATATTAAAGAATTAATAGAAAATAACATAAATGATTTAGAATCTGCAAAAGAAAAAATTAGAAAATATGCTAGATATATAGGTTGCAAAGAAGAAAATATTTATGCAATGAGATTAGATGCAATATGTACATTTGAAACAGCTTAAATACAAACTTAAAAAGCTATGATTAAAAAAATAATCATAGCTTTTGATTTTATTAGTAAAAGTTTCTTTGAGATGTCTAAGTACACACAATAAAGAGAGTTTAATTAAATGTCTTTTAATCGAAATAGTAGATTATATCATCCTTAAAAAAGTCGTCGTCAAACTTAGAGATACCCCCAACGATTACATCATCATATTGATCATTATACTCCGTGTCTTCATAAGGCAAAATATCATCAAAATTGAAATCATCTTTAAAATTTAAAATTTTAACCAATTTATTTTCTCTAATTTTGCTATCATGTTCTTTTTGAAATCTAAAACCAAAACCCATCTGCTAACACCTCTATATTAAAATATATTCAACACAATTATTATATGACTATTACCCATAGAAATAAACTATTAAAACAAAAATTTATAAAAAAATATTTATTAGGAGTAAAAAAAAATAATATAAAAAAAATTTTTTAGCAAAATATTACATTTAATGACTACATATACTATAATTATATTGTAAAAAAGTTTTTATCATAGTCATAAATTATTTAAGTTCAATGGGGGGACAACAAATGAGTAGAGTAGAATATCTATCAGAATCGTCTAGAAATTTTAGCAAAGAAGAAGCTATTTTAGAGGCTTCAAGATGTATTTTATGTGAAGATGCACCATGTAGCAAGGGCTGTCCAATAAACAGTGATCCAAGGGTGTTTGTAGAATTAGTTGGAAAAGGAGAATTAGATAAGGCTGTAGATGTTTTAAGAGAAAACAATGCACTTTCAGCTATCTGTGCACGTGTTTGTCCATACGATATTCACTGCGTAGGTGGATGTAGACAAACATCTTTAAATGAGCCTATCATGATACCATATATACAAAAGTTTCTGACAGATTATGAAAAAGACAACAATCTAACAAAAGTGAAGAGAAGAGATGACAATGGGAATAAAAAAGTAGCTATAGTTGGTTCGGGGCCATCAGGATTAGCTGCAGCAGCATATTTAGGTAGAGAAGGTTATGATGTAACTATATTTGAGGAAAGAGAAGATGTAGGTGGATGGTTAAGTTATGGAATACCACCTCACAGATTACCTAAGGCAGTAATAAAGCAAGATGTTGATTATATAAAAAGCCTAGGTGTAAAATTTGTAACAAATTGTAAGGTTGGAAAAGACACTACAATAGAAAAATTAAGAGAAGAAGGATTCAAAGCATTCTTATTAGGTACAGGATTTAATAAGGGAAGAATATTAAAAGTAAAAGGCTACGAATTAAATGGAGTTATAGATGCAGTAAGTTTCTTAGCAGAAGCAAAAAGCAAGGATGGAAATATAAATGTAGGTAAGAGTGCAATAGTAATAGGTGGTGGAGACGTAGCCATGGACTGCGGAACTACTGCTAAACTAACAGGCTATGAAAAAGTAAGGCTTGTTGTTAGAGGTAATTTAGAAAGTATGACTGCAAGTGAAAAAGAATTAAAATATCTTCAATATGTAAAAGTACCAGTATTTGATAATTTTGACTCTTATGAAATAATAGGAGATGAAAATGGTAATGTATGCGCTATGGAGTTTGTAGGCTTAGATGATAGTTCAAAGCTTAGAATTGAAGCAGATACAGTTATCTTTGCAGTTGGTCAGTATCCTGATGGAATAAATGAAATTGCAAAAGTAGACCTTGATGAAAGAGGAACAGTTATAACAAATAACTTCCAAACTAGTGTAGAGGATATTTTTGCTACTGGAGATATAATACCTGGAGAAAAAACAGCATGTTACGCAACAGCATTAGGGAAAAGGGTTGCAGGTGTTATAGATAAATATTTTAGTGAAAAAGAAAATACTGAAAATGTAGATACTACTGCATAGTAGCTAAAAGGAGTTGATTAAATTCAACTCCTTTTTTGCGCTCGCCCAAAGCAAATTTTGCATATATTTAACAATTATTTAACACTATTAATAAAAAAGAATGCTAATATTAATCATAGAAAGTGACCAAAAAACTATTTCGGTCATATAGTACGAAGGGAGGTGACAAAATGAGAAAAGAAAGTATACTAGAAGGTGCCTATGAGTCATTTGTAAACTTTGGGTATAAAGGCACTACAATGGATAAAGTTGCAAAACTTGCTAATGTAGGTAAAGGGACTATATACAACTTTTTTGATACAAAGGAAGAGTTGTTAGAAGAAATAGTCAGGAATCATTTAAAGGAACTAAAAGAAGTTGCAGAAAACGTAGAAGATAAAAATCTAAGCTTAGAAGAAAATTTAGAAAGAATCCTATACGGTATATTTAAATTCAAAAAAGAAAATCAGCTTATAATAAAATTAGTCCAAGAAGAAAAGACATTAGCAACTAAGGAAGTAAAAGAACTTTTGTTCAAAATTGACGAAGAAATAATTGGATATATTAAGACTAGAATACAAGAAGGAATTGACATGGGGATATTAAGAGAGTGCAATTCAGAAGTAACTGCATTTGTAATAATGAAAATGTATGTAGCCTTAATAACAGATTGGGAAGTAAAAAATAAGTCTTTCACAAGAGAAGAATTACTAGAGCTGTTTAATTTATATATACTTACAGGAATCAAAAAATAGTGAAAGAAGGGGTTAAATTGAATAGCATTCAATTATTATTAAAAGAGTTTAAAAATATAGTAAAGGATAAAAAAATACTTGTACAATTAGTAGCGATATTATTTGTACCAATACTATATGGTGGTATGTTTTTATGGGCATTTTGGGACCCTTATTACAAGTTAGAGAAATTACCTGTAGCTGTAGTAAACCTAGATAAAGGAGCTACCTTTAATGATAAAGATTTAAATATCGGAAAAGATTTTGTAGATAAGTTAAAGGATGATAAAAAGTTTGAATGGAAATTTGTAGATGATGAAAAAGGTATGAGTGGTCTTAAAGATGAAGATTACTATATGATGGTAAAAATTCCGTCAGATTTTTCTGAAAAGGCAACCACTTTATTAGACCAAAATCCATCAAAGTTAAGCTTACAGTATGTACCTAATGAAAGTTACAACTTCTTATCATCACAAATTGGAGAAACTGCTATATTAAAGATAAAAGATGAATTATCGAGTAAACTATCTAAAACATATGCAGAAACTATGTTTGATTCTTTAAAAGAAATGTCAAATGGTATAAAAGACGCTAGTGATGGTGCTGTTGCTCTTAATGATGGTACAACAGAAGCTAAAAATGGATCTGTAAAATTAAGAGATAATCTAGAAACATTAGCTAAAAGCTCTATAGCTTTTGAGCAAGGTATGTCAACAGCTTATGCAGGTGCACAAGATTTAAATAAAGGATTGACTACTTTAAATGATGCGTCATCTCAATTAATAAATGGTCAACAGACTATATTAAATGGTGCAAAAGGTCTTCAAGATGGAAGTAACAAATTATCTTCAGGATTACAAACTTCTAAAGATGGCTTAGATTACTTAAATCAAAATATGGGGAATTTAACAAATGGAACAGAAAAAATCAATGCAGGCTTAACTAACTTAAGTAGTGGAGCAGGCCAATTAAGTACCGGAGCCGGTCAGTTAAGTGTAGGGGCAGCAGGAGTAAGAGATGGTATTGTAAATTTACAAAGTCAATTAAATGCAATATTACCAACTTTACCACCAGCACAACAAGCAGCAATAAAAGCTAACATGGGTCAAATAAATGCTTTAGTAGAAGGAAGCAAATCTGTTGCAGCAGGAGCATCAAACTTAGCTCAAAAATCAACAGAGTTAAATAAAGGTGCAACTTCTTTAGCAACTGGCATGAATGAATTAAACAAGGGTCAAAAACAAGTGGCATTAGGGGTAAATCAATTAGCAAGTGGTCAAGGTCAATTACTAGCTGGTTCACAACAATTAGCTCAGGGTCAAAATGCTTTAAGTACAGGCGTTGAAACAATTACTGGAAAAATGCAAGAATTTGATAATGGAGTTAAGCAAGTTGCAGTTGGAGGACAAAGCCTAACAGCTGGATTAGGTAAGTTGGAAGATGGAGCTAAAAGTATTAAAAATGGAGCAGGACTTTTAGCTGATGGTTCAAAAGACTTAACTTCAGGATTAAACAAATTAAATGATGGTACAGATGAAATGGCTAATAAATTAACTGATGCTTCGGATAAAACATCAGACATAAAGGATACTTCAGACAAAAATTATGATATGTTTGCAAGTCCAGTTAATTATGAAATAGAAAAAGTAAATCCAGTTCCTAACTATGGAACAGGTTTTGCACCATACTTCTTATCATTAGGATTATTTATTGGAGCTCTAATATTAACTATAATATTTGATATAAAAACACCAATAGATAAACCAAAGAATGCAATAGGAGCATTTAATAGTAAGTTTGCAGTAATTTTAGTTGTAGGAACTTTACAAGCTTTAATAGCAGATTTTGTATTACTACAAGGATTAGGGCTAGAAGTTAAAAGTGTACAATACTTTATAATGTGTAGCATTCTAACAAGTATAACTTTCTTAACATTAATACAAATGCTAGTAACTTGGTTTGATAATATAGGAAGATTTATAGCTATAGTATTATTAATACTACAACTTACAACTTGTGCAGGAACATTCCCATTAGAATTAATACCTGATCAATTAAAAGGATTTAATGCATTTTTACCAATGACATATTCAGTTAGAGGGTTTAAAGCAGCAATTTCAAGTGGTAACTATGATTTTATGTGGGCTAGTGTAGAGAAACTAGTTATATTTATGGTAAGTATGTGTTTATTAAGTATATTGTATTTTGCAATAACTTTAAAGAAAAAGAAAGAATCACTTGTGCATGAGAATGCATAGGTAGCGTTTAATATGTAGACTAAAAGGGTGAAATTTATATAAATTTCACCCTTTTTCATAACCTAAAATATAGCCCGAAAGGGCAAAATATGTATAACTTTTCCTTTTGACAGGCAAATTGCAAAATTCGCCGTAGGCTCATGTCGCCGACAGGTCGCTCAAAGCTGCAAGGGCGGTGCAACTTACAAATTCCACATCCCTTACTCATGATAGATATAAAAGTTGTTTATTTAAACTAAGCGATAAATTTTAATATATCCTCTTAATTGTATAAGTTACATTAGAGTTTCTAACAAATCAAATAAATCTTTATTAGTTTTTAAGCTTTTAATATATTTTATAAATCTACATTCAAATTCATTTACATCTATTCCAAATACATTATTGAAATCAGCATTAAAATTAGTATTTAAAACCTTATAAAACTCTATGTATTTATCTATTCCATATGTGCTTATAATATAATCTGTAAAAGCTCCTGCTATTGGGTACGTTATATTCCATGGATATTTATAAAACTCATCATTTGAGATTAAGTTCGATATACCTATATACTTATCACTATGTATATAATAAGATACCCAATTGGAGTTACTAATTCCCCAATGATGCTTATCAAAATACATTGCTAACCCTTCTCTTACAAATACTTGTTGTGGTGTTGCAATTGAATAAGATAAAATATGAGAATCCTCATGATAACCAATACATTTAACATCTTCATTAAAAACAGCGAATATATTATTAGGTTTTCTTGCAAAAGCATTACATGGATCATTATCTCCATATAAAATACCTACTTCTTCTGCCGAATTGCATAAGTAATAATTAATTTTAATATTAAAGTCAATACCTAATACTGTAGATATGTGGTTAAAACAATATTCTTGTTCTTTTATTATCTCATCTATCATATATTCAGCCGTTGAGTTTTTGTGATAATGAAATGTGTAATGATTACTTTCTTTTATAATCCAATGTTTCATTAGTTGCCCTCCTGTATTATTCTATTGTAAATATATATATTTTTGCAGTCTGAGTTTAGATTATGAGCAAGGGTGGAATTTATGTAAGTTGCACCGCCCTTGCAGCTTGCCTGCTGGAAGGAAAACTTATATAAATTTTACCCTTGCGGGATTTATTAACATAGAAAAATTTCAATTATCTCAACCAATCTGGATTTCCCGGTACAAATGGTCTATTTTTATATTTCCTCTTATATTCCTCCAAAGCTTCCTTAATAAGATGAGGATTATCTTTAAAAGAATCATTATTCTTTATAGTATCTAAATCCTGACTAAAAGGGCAAGCAGAAATGCACATACCACAGTCTGTACCTAAATATCTCCATTTAGCGTAACAAGACTCTACATCTATTTTCCAATTATATTCTCCAGTAGGTCCTATTTTAAAATCATTAGATAAAGATTGAGAAGGACAAGTAAAGGAACATTTCTTACACATATTACAAAAATCTTCTAATCCAAAGTCAACAGGCTCGTCTATATTCAATTCTAAGTCAGTAGTTACAACTCCTAATCTAAGCATAGAGCCATAGTCTTTAGTAGTAAGTATTGTATTTCTTCCAATATCCCCAAGACCGGCATCTTTTGCCACTAAAGCAGGTATAACTAAATAGTTACCATCCATATGATTTCTTGATTCATATCCCAGACTTCCTATAAAGTAAGTAAGCATCATACCAATAATAGATACACCTACATAGGCCTTAGTAGTTTCAATAACTTCTGGAATCATAGGTGAACGATTTATCATAGATTTATCCATTTCATAGCCAAAGACTATTGCATACTTATGGTCTAAATTTATTTCTTCCCCGTAATGGTCTTCTCTTCTACCTCTATGAGTGTATTTGTGATAATCTTTTAATTCTGTAATACCAACTACACAAGCACCATAATGTTTTGCAAAGCCTTTTATTCTTTTAGTGATTATATTTTTGTTTGAGGTTACTTTTTCACTAGCAACTTTTGCTTCACATAAATGCATAATATCACCTAAAAACTCAAAGGCAGAACTAGCCATTTTTGAGTTGACTTCATTATAAGTCATAGATCCTTCTTCACATATATTAGGTCTACTTCTTAGACTATCATCAATTGATTTTTTATCAGGGTTTCTTGAGTAATAATCTTTGTAATTAGAATATCCATTTTGATAATTTACCCTAGAAAATATTATATCTCTCTCATCTATCCTTTTCATTAGTTAACCCCCTAAATTATGATAACTTTATAACATAATTATACAACAAAATATTCGTAGAAGAGTTTAAAACATTATTTTATTACCTAAGAAAATACTAGGGAATCTCTAATTTTTATTTAGATAATAAGTTATGTGATATAGTTACAGATATAATAATAATAATGTCATATACTTTATATTAAGAATATAACATTGGGAGGTAAGGTAAATGTCGAAGAAAGTTGTTATTGTTGGGGGAGTAGCAGGAGGAGCATCTGCTGCAGCAAGACTTAGAAGATTAAATGAAAATTATGAAATAATAGTATTTGAAAAAGGTGAATATATATCTTTTGCTAACTGTGGACTTCCATATTATATAGGAGAAAATATAAAAGAAAGAAGTCAACTACTAGTTCAAACTGTAGAAGGAATGAGCGAAAGATTTAATTTAGATATAAGAAATTTAAGTGAAGTAGTTGAAATAGATAAGGAGAAAAAAATAGTAAAAGTTAAAAATTATAAAAATAATGAAGTATACGAAGAAAGCTACGATAAGTTAATACTTTCACCAGGAGCTAAACCAGTAGTACCTAATTTAGAGGGAATAGAGGCATGTGACAATCTATTTACTCTTAGAAATATACCAGATACAGATAGAATAAAATATTATGTAGATAACAATGAGCCAAAAGAAGCACTAGTAATAGGTGGAGGATTTATAGGTCTTGAGATGGCTGAAAACTTATATGATAGAGGTGTTAAAGTAACGATAGTTCAATCAGGAGATCAAGTAATGAATCCTATTGATATAGAAATGGCAAGTATAATTCATAGTCATTTAATTGATAAAGGTGTAAATTTAATATTAAATGATGTGGTTACTAAGTTTGAAAACAATGGCAAAAAAGTAATCTTAAAAAGTGGAAAAGAAATAGAAACTGATATGATAATATTATCAATAGGTGTAACGCCTGAAAGTAATATAGCTAAAAATGCAGGAATAAAGCTAAATGGAAGAGGAGCAATAGTTGTAGATAGCAAAATGAAGACATCAGATGAGGATATATATGCAATTGGTGATGCTGTTGAAGTTATAGATTTTGTTAATAAGAAACCTGCTGTAATACCATTAGCGTGGCCTGCAAATAGACAAGGAAGATTAGTTGCAGATATCTTATCAGGAAAAGATGTTGAATATAAAGGAACTTTAGGTTCATCTGTAGCAAAGGTATTTGATTATACTGTAGCTACAACTGGAAACAATGAAAAAACTTTAAATAAATTAGGAATGGAATACAAAGCAATTCATATTCATCCAGGTTCACATGCAGGTTATTATCCTGATGCAACTCAAATTTCATTTAAAATGTTATTTGACCCAAATAGTGGTAAAATATTTGGAGCGCAAGGTGTAGGCAAATCAGGAGTAGAAAAACGTATAGATTTAATAGCAAATTCAATAAAAGCTGGATTTACAGTATATGACCTTCAAGACGTGGAAGTGTGCTATGCACCTCCATATAACTCAGCAAAAGATCCAGTAAATATGTTAGGATATTATGGCGCTAATATATTAGAAAAAGTAGTAGACAATACACAATGGTATGAAGTTGATGACTTAGTTGAAAATAAAAAATTCATATTAGATGTTCGTGAAGGATACGAAGTAGCTAATGGAAAAATACCTAATTCAGTAAATATACCTTTAGGAGAGCTTAGAAATAGATTAGATGAAATTCCTAAAAATGAAAAAATATATGTATCTTGTCAGGTTGGACTTAGAGGGTATATAGCATGTACTATATTAAACCAGTATGGATTTGATACTTCAAATATTGATGGTGGATACAAGACATATAGTAGCGTAAAGAAAAATCATAAATAAATATAAAATATAAAATATAAAAAATGATATAGACTAATATAATTATAGATAGATTAGATATTTTGAAAATAAAAGGACGATAGATAAGTTTGTTATATGCAAACTTATCTATCGTCCTTTTATTTTTATTTAAAAAGACTATATCTATAGTTGTAGAAAACTTGCTAATAGAATAGTTTTTAAATTTATAATCATATATAAAAAAAAATTTTCATATACTTAACTATCTAGGAATTTGTAAACAAAGGGGAGAAAAGTATGTTTAATAATCTAATTTGTGAAGAAATAGGAAATGTATTTTTTATAAAAATAAATAGAGAAAAGTATTTAAATGCCTTAAATGAAGAAGTACTGACAGAACTTAGTCAAGCTGTAGAAATGTTAAACAACAATACTGAAACCTATGTGGGTGTAATAATAGGACAAGGCAGAGCTTTTGTAGCAGGGGCAGATATTACTCAAATGAAGGAGATGAATTCTGAACAAGCTAGAAAGTTTTCAAAAATGGGGAATGACATTTTTAGAAAAATAGAAGAAAGTGAAAAGCCAATAATAGCAGCTGTAAATGGATTTTGCTTAGGCGGGGGATTAGAACTTGCTATGAGTTGTGATATTAGAATTGCATCGAAAAAAGCAAAGTTTGGCCAAGTAGAAGCAAATCTAGGAATACTACCAGGTTTTGGCGGAAGTCAAAGATTATCTAGAATAGTTGGGTTAGGAAGAGCTAAAGAATTAATATTTACAGCAGATATGATAGATGCAAATAAAGCCTATGAAATAAATTTAGTTAATAAAGTTGTTGAAGATGAAAAGTTACTAGATGAATGTTTAGAAATGGCTCAAAAAATAGCATCAAAAGGTCAGCTTGCAATTAGATATGCTAAATGTGCTTTAAATAAAGGTTATGAAGTTGATATAGATACTGGAATCAATATGGAAAGTTATTTATTTGGATTATGTTTTGCAAGTGAAGATCAAAAAGAGGGTATGAATGCTTTCTTAGAAAAAAGAGAAGCTGATTTTAAGTGTAAGTAAAATTAATATAGGAAAATAGTTGAAAATTAAAATAGATGAACAAGTGTAGTTATTAGTTTAATGGAGGATATAAATTATGAAAGTAATGGTAATAGGTAGTGGAACTATGGGCTGTGGAATTGCTCAAACATTAATTAGTAAAAATAATGAAGTAATCAATTAGGAAGAAAAACTAACAAAGGATTTTATGATTATAAATAAGGGGGAATTACTATGAAAGCTATGATAAGAGTTAGAATGGGAAGTAATGATGCTCACTATGGTGGGGATTTGGTGGATGGAGCTAAGATGCTTCAGTTGTTTGGAGATGTTGCAACGGAGTTGTTGATAAAACATGATGGTGATGAAGGATTATTTAAGGCTTATGATAATATAGAATTTTTAGCTCCTGTGTATGCGGGAGATTATATAGAGGCAGTCGGTGAAATAGTTGGTTTTGGAAATACTTCTAGAAAAATGGCATTTGAAGCTAGAAAAGTAATAATACCAAGAACTAATATAAGTGATTCTGCAGCAGAATTTTTACTAAATCCAATAGTAGTTTGCAAGGCTAGTGGAACTTGTGTAGTACCAAAAGATAAACAAAGATTATAATTTGGGGGCTAGATAATATGGAAAAATTAATTATTACAGCTGCTATTTGCGGCGCTGAGGTAACAAAAGAACATAATCCAAGTGTACCATATACAGTAGAAGAAATAGTAAGAGAAGCAAAGTCAGCTTATGAAGCGGGAGCATCAATAATACATTTACATGTAAGAAATGATGATGGTGTTCCTACTCAAGATATAAATAGATTTAAGGAATGTATAACTGCAATAAAAAAGGAAATGCCAGAGGTAATAGTTCAACCTTCAACAGGTGGAGCAGTGGGAATGAGCAATGAAGAAAGAATACAACCAGTAAACTTAATCCCAGAAATGGCAACTCTAGACTGTGGTACTTGTAACTTTGGTGGAGATGATATTTTTGTAAATACTGAAAATACAATAAAAGAATTTGCTTTTAAAATGATGGGGCTAAATGTAAAGCCTGAAATAGAAGTTTTTGATAAAGGTATGATAGATATGGCACTTAGATTAAATAAAAAAGGATATATAAGAGACAGTATGCACTTTAACTTTGTAATGGGAGTAAATGGAGGAATAAGTGCAACTTATAGAGATTTAATATTTATGAAAGAAAGCATACCAAGTAATTCTACTTTCACAGTAAGCGGAATAGGTAAAGCTCAATTTGAAATGGCAGCATTAAGCATATTACTAGGTGGTCATGTAAGAGTTGGTTTTGAAGATAACGTTTATTTAAAAAAAGGAACATTAGCAAAATCAAATGGAGAACTAGTAGAAAGAGTAGTAAGAATTGCAAAGGAGCTAGGACGAGAAATAGCAACACCTAAGGAGGCACGTGAAATATTAGGTCTAGGGGTGAAGTAGATGAATAAGGTTGTAAACTTAGATACTGTTAAGGAACTTTTAAAAGATGATATAACAATAATGATAGGTGGATTCTTAGGGTGTGGAACGCCAGAATCTTTAATAGATGTTGTTATAGAATCAAATATTCAAAATATAACAATCATAGCTAATGATACTGCTTTTGTAGATAAAGGAATAGGAAGAATCATAGTAAATAATCAAGTCAAAAGTGTAATAGCATCTCATATAGGAACAAATACAGAAACAGGAAGACTAATGAATGAAGGAAAAATAGAAGTAGAACTATCTCCACAAGGAACTTTAATAGAAAGAGTAAGAGCTGGTGGATATGGTTTAGGTGGGGTATTAACTCCAACAGGGGTAGGTACTTTAGTAGAAAAAGACAAACACAGGTTAACTATAGATGGTAAACAATATTTATTAGAGATGCCTTTAAGAGCAGACTTAGCTCTTGTAAAAGGAAATATAGTAGATGATTTTGGGAACACAATATATCTAGGAACAACTAAAAACTTTAATCCTATGATTGCAATGGCTAGTGATTTAGTAGTAGTAGAAGCTGATGAAATAGTAGAGTGTGGAACATTAAACAAAGATATGATAATGACACCAGGAGTGATTGTAGATTATATAGTGAGAGGTGATAAATAAGTGAATCCAAAAGAGATTATTGCTAGAAGAGTTGCCAAGGAATTAAAAGATAATCAACTTGTAAACCTAGGGATTGGACTTCCAACTCTAACAACAAATTATATAGATAAAGATATAAATATAATATTCCAATCAGAAAATGGAATGGTAGGAATGGGTACACTTGCTAAGGAAGAGGAAATAGATATAAATGTTACAAATGCAGGCGCACAATATGTAACTGTAAATGAGAATGGAGCCTTTTTCGATAGTGCTATGTCCTTTGGACTTATAAGAGGAGGCCATGTAGATATTACAGTGCTTGGAGCTTTGGAAGTAGATCAAAATGGAAATTTAGCAAACTGGATAGTACCTGGTAAAATGGTTCCAGGAATGGGTGGAGCAATGGACTTAGTAGTAGGAGCAAAAAAAGTAATAGTTGCTATGGTTCATACTGTAAAAGGTCAATCAAAAATCCTAAAAGAATGCAAACTACCACTTACAGCAAAAGGTGTAGTAAACATGATAATTACAGAATTAGCAGTAATGGAAGTTACTAGTGAAGGTTTAGTCTTAAAAGAAATAAATAAAGATACAACAGTAGATGAATTAATAAACATGACAGAAGCAGAATTAATAATATCTCAAAACTTAAAAATAATGGAAGTTTAGGAGGATATAATGAAGGGATGTAAATACGGAACTCACAGAGTAATAAATGAAAATGTATTGCCACAACCTGCTTATAAAATAGATAACAACATGGAAATTTACGATAATGAAATACTTATTAACGTAAGTGCCTTAAATATAGATTCAGCTAGTTTTACTCAAATAGAAGAAGAATGTAATCACGATGTAGAAAAAATAAAAAATAAGATACTAGAAATAGTAAATGAAAAAGGCAAAATGCAAAATCCAGTAACAGGATCAGGTGGAATGTTAATAGGAACTATAGAAAAAATAGGCAGGGACTTATGTGGAAAATCGGAGCTTAATGTAGGTGATAAAATAGCTACACTAGTGTCTTTATCACTAACTCCACTTAAAATAGATGAAATAATAGATATAAAACCAGATATAGATAGAGTTGAAATAAAAGGAAAAGCAATACTATTTGAAAGTGGAATCTATGCAAAATTACCAGAGGATTTAAGTGAGAATTTAGCACTTGCAGCTCTTGATGTAGCAGGAGCACCAGCACAAACTCAAAAAATAGTAAAAGAAAATGATAGCGTATTGATTCTTGGAGCAGGTGGAAAATCAGGAATGTTATGCTGTTATGAAGCAAGAAAAAAAGCAGGAAGAAAAGGAAAAGTAATAGGTTTAGTGAGAAGTGAAAAACAAGCTAAATTCTTAATAGAAAATAGATTAGTAGATACAGCTGTAGTTGGAGATGCACAAAATCCTAATGAAGTTCTTCAAAAAGTACTAAGAAGTAACAACAACAAAGAAGTGGATGTATGTATAAACTGTGTAAACGTACAAAACACAGAAATGAGCTCTATACTTCCAGTTAAAGACGAGGGGTTAGTATACTTCTTCTCAATGGCAACTACTTTTACAAAAGCAGCACTTGGAGCTGAAGGTGTAGGAAAAGATGTAAATATGATAATAGGAAATGGATATACAAAAGGCCACGCTGAGGTAACAATAAATGCTTTAAGAGAAAGTGAGACTTTAAGAAATATCTTTAGTAAATTATATGTATAAAATGGGGGGGAAATATGGAAAGAAGAATATTTAGAGATGTTAGTAGTGAAGATTGGAATGACTGGAAATGGCAAGTAGCTAACAGAATAAAAACTGTAGAAGAATTAAAAAAATATATACCACTAACTGAAAGTGAAGAAAATGGAGTAGCAAAATGTTTAGAAAGCCTTAGAATGTCTATTACACCATATTACCTATCATTAATAGATATAGATAATCCAGATGACCCTATAAGAAAGCAAGCAATTCCAACATCTAATGAATTAACTAAGTCTAAAGCAGATTTAGACGACCCACTTCATGAAGACGGAGATTCTCCAGTTGAAGGACTAACACACAGATACCCAGATAGAGCACTACTACTTATCACAGACCAATGTGCTATGTATTGTAGACATTGCACTAGAAGAAGATTAGTAGGGCAAAAAGATGATGCACAACCAATGGAAAGAATAGATAAAGCAATAGAATACATTAGAAATACTCCAGTAATCAGAGATGTACTTTTATCAGGTGGAGATGCGCTTTTAATGAGCGATGATAGATTAGAGTATATTATAAGCAAATTAAGAGAAATTCCTCATGTTGAAATAATTAGAATAGGAAGTAGAGTTCCAGTAGTTATGCCTCAAAGAATTACTGATCATTTAGTAAATATGTTTAAAAAATACCATCCAATATGGTTAAATACTCACTTTAATCATCCAAATGAAATAACAGAAGAATCAAAGAAAGCTTGTGAGAGAATGGCAAATGCAGGTATACCTTTAGGAAATCAAAGTGTATTACTTAGAGGAGTAAATGATTGCATGCATGTTATGAAAAAGCTAGTTAACGACTTAGTAAAAATAAGAGTAAGACCTTACTATATATACCAATGTGACCTATCTAATGGCTTAGAGCACTTTAGAACACCAGTAGCAAAAGGAATAGAAATAATAGAAGGACTTAGAGGCCATACATCAGGATATTGCGTACCTACATTTGTGGTAGATGCACCTGGTGGAGGTGGAAAAACTCCAGTAATGCCAAACTATGTAATATCTCAAAGTCATGGAAAGGTAATACTTAGAAACTTTGAAGGGGTTATTACTACTTATACAGAGCCTACTGAATATACAGTTGGATGTAAGTGTGATGTATGTACAGGTAAAGTAAAAGTTCATAAAGTAGGTGTGGCAGGATTAATAAATGGAGAGCATATGACACTAGATCCAGAAGGATTGGAAAGAAAGAAAAGACCACATCATGAATAGATAGAAAAAAGTTAATCACAAATAGATAGAAGGAATTTTAATGATAAATATAATAGAGGAAATAAAAAAATATAAAAGCTTATCTATTGTAGGAAACTATAAAAATGTTGGTAAAACTACAACACTTAATTATATATTAGATAAGGCTAAGGGTAATATTACCCTTGGCCTTACCTCTATAGGAGTAGATGGAGAAAAGGAAGATACAGTTACAAAAACTCCGAAACCAAGAATATACATAAGCAAAGGAAGTATAATAGCAACTGCAAAAAGTTGTGTATTAAAAAGTGATATTACAAAAGAAATACTAGAGGCAACAGACATACATACACCTCTTGGGAAAATAATAATATTTAAAGCTTTAAGTGATGGATATGTAGAATTAGCAGGTCCTTCTAGAAATTCTGGAATAAAGTATGTATGTGATAGATTAAACTATTTAGGCTGTGAAATAGCAATAGTTGATGGTGCTTTATCTAGAAAAACCTTAGCATCTCCTAGTATCACTGAAGCTACAATATTTTGTAGTGGGGCAGTATTAGCTAATAATATTGATAAGGTAGTAGAACAAACAATATTTGAAGTAGAAATGATGAATATAGAAAATATAAATGATGATAAACTTATGGAAATCTACGAAGAAATTAATGAATGCAAAGTATGTATTATAGATGAAGCTTATAATTATAAAAATTTAAATTTAAAAACTACCTTAAACTCTCATGAAGATATAGTGGAAAACCTAGAGGAAAATACTAAATATATATTTATAAATGGAATAGTTACAAATAGCTTTATTGAAAGCTTAATAAAGAGCAACGATAAGTATAAAAATAAAACAATCTTAGTAAAAGATGGAACTAAGATTTTCTTAGATAAATTAGTTTACAGCAAATTTATAGTATTAGGTGGAAACATAAAATCCATAGATAAAATAAACCTAATTGGAGTGAGTCTAAATCCAACCTCAATAAATGGATATAGCTTCGATAGTGAAATTTTTGAAAAATCAGTAAGTGAAAATATATCAATACCAGTATTTGATGTGTATAGAGAGTAAAATATTAGCAGTGTATAGACTATTAAATAGGCTATATTAAGTAAATTACGAGGTTATATAAATTAGAATAGGTTGTTCTTAGGAGAGTAAATATGAAAGAATTTATAATGACAAATTTGAATACAATGACAGCCTATGGAGAGTATGAAAAGAAAAATATCAAAATGTACAAAAAATCAAAAGCTAACCTATTAAAAGAAGAGTTAGATAATATAGAAAAAATTATAGATATATATATTCTAATAGAGTTTCTACATTCTTACACATAGTCTATCTATTGTATTTGTAGGAACTTTATTTATTTCGTCGATAAATTTATTTATTGATGTTTTTACTACAGCGATACTAGAAAAAAATCTGTTATTTACAATATCTGATTTCATCCATCCCCATAACCCCTCAATTAAATTTAGTTCAGGACTATATGGTGGTAGAAACATTAATTCTAATCTTAATTTATTTTT
>NZ_JBOFOR010000304.1:0-39705 GCF_051659545.1 Romboutsia sp.
TCTCTTCCTTCTATGATAATGTTAGCTAAGGTTGTTAAACCTAAGTTATTAGTTATATTTATATCGATTGTAACTGTAGGTATAGTTATAACTGGATACTTATTCAATGCTATTGGACCATTTTTAATGTAATAAAAATGTAATAAAAAAAGTAGCTATTCTTATAAAATAGTTACTTTTTTTATTCTATCAATTTCCATTATTGTAGATAAGGTACGGTTTAATCTTACCACATTTCAGTTTTACTTAAAGATACTGCCATCGCACCACTAGATAATGCATTTATTATTTCTTCTTTCTCATCTATAAGCCCCCCACAAATTATAGGAATATTAGGATAAACTTTATTGATTTTCTTTACTAGTTTAGGAACTATTCCTGGCATAATCTCAATAGCTTGTGGTTTTACTTTTCTTAAGCTTTCTATAGCATTTTCTAATGACATTGAGTCTATAAAGAAAAATCTTTGTACAACATTTAACTCAATCTCAATTGCTCTTTTTACTATGTTCGTTTTAGTTGTTATAATTCCATCTAAATTTAATTCTTTTTTTATATAGTCTACAATAATAGGACTTGACGATATTCCAGTTATCATATCTACATGTACAAAAACTTTTTTTCCATATTTATGTAAATAGGAGATTTTGTGTTTTAAAGTAACAATATCTCCTGTCAATAAAAATACAATCTCACACTCTGATTTTGCAGCTATTTCTAAACTTTCATCATTTTTTACTGCCCCTATAATAGGATTACTTTCCAATAATTCTCTCATATTCCCCTCCACAACAATTACTTTACGTAAATGTTTAATTACTCTCTAATAATCATTATACTTAATTTAACAATATATTTATACTCAAAATAGAAAAAACGTGGTAAAAAAATTACCACGCTTTTTCTATTTATTTAATCGATCTTCCATTTCTTCCTTTGTTTCTTCTTTTATATTAGCATTTGCTATTATTTCATCTATAGAGGAACTGCTGCTTAATATTTCTTTTGTGTATTGTAGCGCATCTTCGTAATGCCCTTTTCTAAATCTACTGTCGCTCATTGACTTCACTCCTCTAAATTTGATATTAACATGGAGGGAAATGCTTCTTTTTTGCTAACCTTTCGCCTACTATGTCTGATATTTTTTTATTAGATTGAATTTCTTTAGCAATTTCCATTTTTGTACTGTTTTCCTTAAAAAGTTTTTTCATTTCTTTATTATTATCTAACTCTTCTCTTTTCTTGTTCATTTCAGGTTCCTTTCTCAACATATATTTTACTTTTAAGTTGTCCATATATATTTGTTTTACTACTAATATTTTTTTTATATTTTAGATAATTTTTTCATTTATTCTATTATTTATTACTAATAATATTATTGTTGATTTTTTATATTCTTAAACACAAAAGAGCCTTTTATTTAAAAGACTCTTTTTTAACTTAATTTATATTTCAACTCTACAAATTTTATTTTTAGTTTTATCTTGTTTTTCCATATTATAATGTGTTATTATTGTAAAAATTCCACACACTAATATAATTAAATAATAAGCAAATCCACTATATAAAAATACAGAATATCCTATAATTTTTTTTGGAAATACATTTGCAAATATAGTTAAAAATACAAGTTCATTAGCACCTACATTCCCTGGTGTAGGTATTGGAGAAACTGACATATATAAAAACACCTGTAATGTTAACATTTTAATATAACTTAAATCCTTTAAATTAAACATTTTGTATACGCAATAGGATATACTAAAAAATACAGTTAACTGTATAAATGTCATTATAAAGCTTAAAAACAAACTTTTTTTATCTTTTATAAACATCATAATTGACTGGTGGTATTTATTTATCATTTCATCTATTTTTATTTTTTTATCCTCTAAAAATTTAAATATTTTAAATTTGCATAAGAATTTTATAATTAATCCTGCTATAATTTTCATTTTATTAGGATTGAACATAATTAATATTCCTGCTAATAAACTTATTATATTTATAGTCATTCCAATAGTAATTAGTATTAAAATTGAATGTATTTCTGCTTTTAATAAATCTAAGTTTAATAATATTAAAAATCCACTATAAATCGTTACAACTAGCTGAAATATTATCGTCTTGTTGGTTACGATAGCAACCGACTTACTAAACTTAACATTATACTTTGTAAGAGCATAAACTTGCATAGGTTGACTCCCTGATGCAAACGGTGTAACTAAGTTATAATAAAGTCCCATTGTAGCTAATTTAAATCCAATTCCTTTAATTTTAGTTTTTTCTATAGACTTTACTATTAAGTAGTTTATGTAAGATTCTAATAGTATATATATTAATATTAATAAAACCCCTAGTATTATATACTTTTTATTAACTACCTTTACAATCTGAGGTATTAAGCTAATATCTAAGGTAGTTGATACTAAATAAGTTGTAATTGCTATTAAAAACAATAAAAATACATATTGTATAAAAGCTTTTTTCTTCTTAGTGATTTTAATCATAGTATATCTCCTAAATTTTAATTAAGCATTACTCCATAATATACTATATTCTGTTATTTTTGCAACAATTTTGTATTATTTGTACTTTTAAAATAAAAGATGGCATAAACCAATTATTTTTGTAGTTTATGCCATCTTTTATTTTATTTTTTAGATTATTTTATCCTTCATTAGTACTTGCTGACTTTTCTTCTACTAACTTTCCAATTGCCTTTGTTGGACATTTAGCCGCACATTTAGCTTCACCACATTTTTCTATACATATCTGATGATTTACAATTGCCAAATTATTTTCTACTTTTATAGCTTCATGTTCACAGTTTTTACTACATATTCCGCATCCTATACATGAAACTGTACATACTTTCTTAGAAGTTGCACCTTTATCCTTGTTATTACAGTTTACCTCAATCTTAGATTCCGCTGGTATCATTGAAATAACAGATTTTGGACAAATCGTTTCGCACTTGCCACAACCCGTACACTTTTCTTTATTCACTACTGGTAAGTTGTCACTTCCCATTTCTATTACCTCAAATGGACATTTTTTTGCACAAGTTCCAAGACCTAGACATCCATAAGAGCATTCTTTTGATCCACCTAAAACCATATTTGCACTAATACAATCTGATATACCTTCATAGTTATATTTTTCTTTGGCTTTTTCTTTGCATCCACTACACTTTACATATGCATATCTAGGTTCTATTTCTTCTGCTTTTTTACCAGTTAATTCTGCAACCATATTTGCAATTAACTCTTTTCCCGGTATACATAAGTTTGGTGCTACATTTTCATCTAATACTACTGCTTCAGCATAAGCTAAGCAACCAGCATAGCCACAAGCTCCACATTGCCCTTTTGGCAATATGTCTTCGACGATATGAATTAATGGATTTGTTTCAACAGCGAATTTTTTATTCGCAATTGCAAGTACTAGCCCAAAGAAAAGACCTACCGATGTCATTAATACTACTATCATTATGGCAGATTCCATATATTTCACCCCTTTAGAAAGTCCTTATTTTCTTTATATCATTCCTGAAAAACCTAAGAAAGATAAAGCTAACATCCCTGCTAGTATAAAAGCTACTCCCATTCCTTGTAGTGGCTTTGGTACATCTGCGTAAGCTAACTTTTCTCTTAAACTAGCCATAAGCGTTATAGCTAGAGCAAAACCTAACCCTGAACCTAGTGCTGAAACTACATTCATCATAAATCCATAATTACTTTCTGCATTTGTTAAAGGCACTCCTAAAACAACACAGTTAGTTGCAATTAATAATAAATATATCCCCCACATTCCATAAAGTGTTGGCGCAAACTTCTTTATGGTCATTTCTAATAGCTGAACGAAGCTGGCTATTAGAAGTACAAATACTATAGTCTTTAAAAATACCAAATTCAACGGAAGTAATATAAAATTATATACTAACCATGCAAGTATCGAGCTTAAAGTCATTACGGATGTTACAGCCATTCCCATACCTAAAGATGCACCTAAATTTTTTGAAACTCCGAAGAATATACAAAGTCCAAGGAATCTTGTCAATACAAAGTTATTAACTAATACTGTTGATACAAACAGTATCAAATACTCTTTCATTAATTACACCTACCTCTCTTTATACACCACTATATGACTCATCTTGCTTTTTTTGCGTCACGCATATTCATTAAACCTATGATATATCCTATTAATATAAAGGCTCCTGGAGGTAGTATCATTATTAATGCTGGATTGTACCATGATCCCAGTACTGTCATTCCAAGTATTGTTCCATTTCCAAAAAGCTCTCTTATTATTGATATTGCTAACAATGCTAAAGTAAATCCACACCCCATACCAAGCCCATCTAAAAATGATGGAAACACTGTATTTTTGGATGCAAATACTTCTGCACGAGCTAGTATTATTGCGAAAACAACTACTAGAGCTAAATATATACCTAAATCTTTATACAATAAAGGGAAATATGCTTCTAAAACTAACTGCACTACTGTAACTATTGTCGCTATATATGTTATATATACAGGAACACGTACCTTTGGGTTTACAAATTTTCTTGTAAGAGATACTACTACGTTATTTGCTGTAATAACAAACATAACACAAAATCCCATTGTTAGACCATTTGCAACATTTGATGTTACTGCAAGAGCAGGACATAAACTAAGAGCTAGTCTAAATACGGGATTTTCATCATATATTCCCTTTGAAAACACTTTCCATAACTCTTTACCAGTCATCTTACTTACCTCCTATATAATCGTTAACTTCATCAACTGCTATTTTTACCCCTTTTGTCACTGCTCTTGATGAAATTGTTGCTCCTGTTATCGCCTGCACATCTTTTTTATCTGATGGGTTTTTTACTACTGCTAAAGTTTCTATAGTTTTTCCTTTAAATTGATCCTTAAATGGTGACTTTGCAACTTTATCTCCAAGACCTGGTGTTTCATTATGTGATAATATCTTATAACCAATTACTGTATCTTTAGAGTCTACAGCGACCATTAATTTAATAACTCCACCATACCCCTTACTTTCAGACTGATATACATAAGCTATCGTTTTATTACCTTTCTTAGCTTCATAACAATCTTTTTCATTTTTTATTTCTTTAAAGCTCGTAGCCTCTGATACTAGCTCTTTCATTGCTTGTTCTTTTAGTATTACTTCGTTTCTTGCAGAAACTGGAGCTGTTACGAAATATACACAAGCTATAATTAGCCCCGATATAAAACATGCGATTGTTAAGTTAGCTACGATTTCAAATATGCTATATTCTTTTTTTTCTACAGACATATTATACAGCCTCCTTTGATCCAAACTTAGTTGGCTTAGTAAGTCTATCTATAAGTGGTGTTAATGCATTCATTAATAATATTGAGTAACATACACCTTCTGGATAACCACCTTTTAATCTTATAATAGTTGTAATTAATCCACAGCCTATAGCAAATATTATTTGACCTTTTTTAGTTATAGGTATAGTTACCATATCTGTTGCCATAAAGAATGCTCCTATTACCAAACCGCCTGCCATCATATGGAATGCTGGGTCTCCTGTAAAAAATCCATTTGGCCCAAATATCCAAGTTAAAACTCCAACTGTAGCAATCATAACTACTGGTATTTGCCAATTTATATACTTTTTGTATATTAAATATACTCCACCTAATACTAGTAATATTGTACAAGTTTCACCTATTGAACCATTTCTACTTCCTAATAATAATGCTTTATATAAATCTATATTAGACCCAAAAGTATTAATTAAAGCATCATAACCTTGCATTTTTAATATATTAAGTGGTGTTGCAGTTGTAACTACATCCGCTGATGTTGTTAATGAAGTCCATGTAGTCATTGCTACTGGCCATGATACCATAATAGCCGCTCTACCTATGTGTGCTGGGTTAAATATATTTTGACCAAGTCCACCCATAGAATGTTTTGTTATTGCAACTGCTACTACTGATCCTAATGCTGCCATATATAGAGGCAATTCAGGTGGTAAACACAATGCTAATAATAATCCTGTTAAAAATGCACTCCCATCATTTACCGTTACAGGTATTTTTCTAAACTTTTGAACTAAATATTCTGTAGCTACAGCAGCTAAAACACTCGCCAAAATTACCATTAAGGCATTCGTTTTAAAGTAAAATACACCAAATAACGTAGCAGGTGCTAAAGCTAAACTTACACTCCACATTATCTTAGGTACACTTTCGCTAGAACTAATATGTGGAGATGCTGATACTGTATTCATAATCTTCCCCCCTTACTTCTTATTTCTTATTCGCTGCTGATACACATTGTAGTTTATTATATCTTACTGCTTGAACGATTTTTCTTTTTGAAGGACATACATATGAACAACTTCCACATTCTACGCAATCTAGAAGATTGTAATCTTCCTTCGCTTCTAAAAATGCATCTTTATCAGCTAAATTAGCAAACATTGATGGAACTAACCCCATTGGGCAAGCTTCTAAGCACCTACCACATCTTATACAAGGATAAACTGTTCCGCTATTTACTTCTTTTTCTGTTAATGCAAGTATTCCAGAAGTTCCTTTTGCTATTGGAATGTCTAAAGTATACTGTGCAAATCCCATCATTGGTCCACCCATTACAATCTTCTTCGGCTCTGAAGTTAATCCTCCACAATAATTTACTGCATCTGCGAATGTTGTCCCTACTCTAAGAAGCATATTTTTAGGTTCTTTTATAGCTCCTCCACTTATTGTTACTACTCTTTCTACTAGTGGTATTCCTTTTGCAACTGCATCGTATATAGCTACTACAGTTCCTACATTTTGTACTACTACTTTTACATCTGTTGGCAATCCACCTGATGGAACTTCTCTTCCTGTTAATACTTTTATTAACATTTTTTCTGCACCTTGAGGATATTTCGTTGGTAATGCTACTACCTCAATATTTAATCCATCAGCTTTACAAATATTCTCTATAGCTTCTTTCATTTCTACTACAGCTTCAGGTTTGTTATCTTCGATTCCTATGTAGCCTTTCTTTACATTTAATATTTTCATTGTCAATTTCATACCTTCAGCTACTTTTTCTGCCCACTCTAGCATTATTCTATAATCTGCAGTTAGGTATGGCTCACATTCTGATCCGTTTAATATTAATGTGTCTAATTTTACTTCCCCTGGTTGCAATTTAACGTGGGTTGGAAAAGTTGCTCCACCTAACCCTACTATACCTAGAGATTGAACAATTTTAACAATATCTTTTCCTGATAATGCACTCATATCTCTTTCTAAAGGTATTCCTTCACACCACTCATCTTCTCCATTGCTTTCAATAATTACTGACAAACATTTTCCAAATGTTCCGTGGTTATAATCACATATATCCACTACAATCCCACATATCGATGTATGAATATTACTTGATACAAATCCTTGATTTTGTGCTATTAATTGCCCTTTTTTTACTATATCCCCTCTTTTGACTACTGGCGTTGCCATTGCTCCTATATGTTGTCTAAGAGGTATAATAACTTTTTGTGGAATTGGTGCAATTTCTATAGGACAATTACTAGTTAGGGTTTTACTATCTTTTGGATGTATACCCCCGCGAAAAGTTTTTAACATTGTAACACCTCTTTTTTTTAATATACTATAAATATAATTTATATAATTTGGATTTATAGCCTATGGTAAATTTATCCTAAGACTTTTTCCAATTAGGATACTATTCTTGTTATAGTAGGCATACTATTTTTATCATTAGCAAGCCTTCTCTCTACAACTCCTATGATGATTAATGAAAATATGAAAAACATTCCCCCAAATATTAATTCATAAAACGCTACTGGTTTATTAAAGTTATTTGCTGTTAAATAACCTATATATACTCCTAGACAAACTAGCAGTATAGGTTGAATATATACGATATACACTGAAATTAACATTTTTGACCCCTTAGTTTCAAAGTATACTTTCTGACCAATTTCAGCACCTACTGGGTTTTTTACGTTTAAGATAAGAGAATCATTACCTGGACAAGAACCACAATTTTTACAGTCACTGTGTCTTCCTATTTTTATCTTTGCAATTTCACCTTTTGTATCAATGACATAGCCTACCTCTTCTTTTTTCATAACCCTTCTCCCATCCTCTATCTTCTTACTTTTAAATAAATTAAAATTCTTATTAAGTATCGTCTTTAAGTGTTTTTGTTAATTATATAGTATTAATAAAATTTTAAAATTACGTTACATTAATGTTAATTAACGGTAAAATAATTAATTTCCTTAGTTTTTGTTAAATTTTTATCTTTTTGACTTGATTTTATATAGGTATTTAGCATATTTTACTTGTTTTTGTAAATCTTTTGTTTATTTTTGTCAATTTCATATGTTAAAAAGAGCCCTAAAATTATAGTATATTACTATAATTCTATGGCTCTTTTTCCTTCTAAAAGTTAAGTTTATTTATATTTTCTTTCATTATTTCTATAGATTTATCTAATTTTATTTTTTCATTTTCTGCTAAAGGTAGGTGTATAACTTCTCTTATTCCATCTTTATTTACAATGCTAGGAACAGATATATACACATCTTCATGACCATATTCTCCTTTTAAATAAGAGGAAACAGTTAAAACACTATTTTCATTTTCTAATATTGCCTTTGTTATCCTTGCTAATGCTACTCCTATACCATAATACGTAGATTTTTTGCAATCAATTATTTTATAAGCTATATTTCTTACTTCATCTTCTATTTTAGATAAATCTTCAAAAGTTATAAGTGTATTTTTTTTGGCAGCGATTTGGTATATTGGTTGAACCCCGCACAGTGCATAGCTCCAAGCGACAAATTGTGAATCTCCATGTTCTCCCATTACATATGCATTTATATCTTTAAGATTTATATCTAATATTTCACTTAAAGTGTATCTAAGCCTTGATGAATCTAACGTTGTACCTGAACCAATCACTTTATTCTTATCATATCCTGATAATTTCCACGCTATATAAGTCATTATATCTACAGGATTTGTAGCAATCAATAAAATCCCTTTAAATCCAGATTTTTTTATTTCTTCTACTATATATTTCATTATTTTAGTATTTTTATGTAATAGGTCAAGTCTTGTTTCTTCTGGTGTTTGTATTGCACCAGCTGTTATACATATTAAATAGGCATCCTTGCAATCACTGTAGTCTCCTGCATAAATTTTCATTTTTCTAGGAGCAAAAGAAAGTCCATGATTTAAATCTATAGCTTCACCTTCCGACCTTTTTTTATCTATATCTATTAGAACTAGTTCTTCACAAGTACCTTGATTTAACATAGAATAAGCATAGCTCATTCCTACCATACCTGTTCCTACTATAACAACTTTATTTTTAATCATTTCGTCCTCCTAATGCATTTTTTCTATTTTTATTATAATTTTACCCATATTTTATTCTATAAACTCCTTTTATTTATAATTACTTTGAATTGTTTTCTATTAAAATTTAAATAATAAGTGTATAATGATATATAGATTTTATATAAACAAAGGAGTACCTAAATGACTACATTTAAAGAATTAAATATAAACCCTAATGTTATTGAAGGTTTAAAAAAACAAAACATAACACAACCTACAGAAGTTCAAAATTTATCTATAAATAAAATAATAGATAACAAGGACTTGTTAGTTAATGCACAAACAGGAAGCGGTAAAACTTTAGCATACTTACTTCCTATGTTCGAAAAAATAGATATTTCAAAGAGAGAAACGCAAGTTTTAGTACTTGCTCCTACTCATGAATTAGTTATGCAGATAGTTGATCAAGTAAAAACTCTATCAGCTAATTCAAATATCGAAGTAACTTCTTTCTCTTTAATAGGTGAAGTTAACATACAAAAACAAATAAAAAATATAAAAGCTATAAAACCTCATATAGTTGTAGGTACTTGTGGTAGAGTTTTAGATTTAATTTCTCAAAGAAAATTAAAAGCTCATACTATAAAAACAATAATTTTAGATGAAGTAGATAGTCTTCTTAGCGGAAATAATGTTTCAGCAGTTAAAAATATTATTAAATCTACTTTAAGAGATAGACAAGTTTTAGGATTTTCTGCTAGCTTAAATGACTCTACAATCGATATTTGTAATGAAATAATGAAAGAACCTGAAATTATTAAAAGTAATGAAGAGTTACTTATAAATCCTAATATAAATCATATGTATTTGTACGGTGATAGAAGAGATAAATTCACTTTACTTAGAAAGTCTATCGCTGCTACTAATCCAAAAAGAGCCATTATATTCGTAAATGATGAAGATAGTATTGAGATGATAACTACTAAATTAAATCATCATAACTATAAAGCAGTCGGAATATACGGTAGAATGACTAAAGAAGACAGAAAGAATGCTCTTAATGCTTTTAAATTAGGAAAATCTAAGATCTTAGTTTCTTCTGATTTATCTGCTCGTGGACTTGATATAGTGGATATTACTCACGTATTCAATTTAGACTTCCCTGCAAGTATGAATGAATATGTTCATAGATGTGGTAGAACCGCTAGAGGTAACAGAAAAGGTGATGCTATCTCTATAGTTACAAGTCAAAATCTTACTACTATAAGAGATTACAAAAGAAAGTTTAATATAAATATTAAACCGAAGGAATTAAAAGAAGGTATGTTAGTAGACGTAGTATTTAAAAAAGGTAATTCAAAGTAAAGGTGTCCTGCGAAGATAATAATTATATAAGTTTACCTCCAGGCAGTCAAGCTGCATTGTCGGTACAACTTATATAATTATCATCCTCGCTCATTAACTATACCTTCATTGTGTCTTTTTTTAGACTAATATAATACTTATTTTGGTAATGTAAATTCCATCGGTGTGTATCTTATTCCATTCTTAATTTGCTCTATATCGGTAGCAATAAAGCCTATTTTCTTATAAAATTGTATTGCGTAAGGAGATGAATTAAGCCTGATTTTATCTATGTTTTTTAACTTTAATCTACTCAAAATTTCATTAAATAATTTTGTCGCAATACCCTTCCTATGGTATTCTTTATCTACAAAAACAAGTGATAGATGATTTCTTATGCTAATCGCTAACACCCCAATAATTTTATTATTATAGAAAGCTCCTATCATTATTTGTTCTCCTGTTTTAAATTTATTAATAAACTCTTTACTTTCAATAATTTGAACTATAAATTCATCCACCCCTTCTTTACTATAGTCTGGAGCATCAAACTCCATAAATACATTTTTTACCAATTCTAAAGCTTCTTCTATATCATCAAAATCAATATCTTTAATACAGTAATTATTCATGATAACCCCCTTACATATTTAGTTAGTATTTCTCCAGTCTACTAATCATGAGCGAATGAGGTAATTAAAACTTATGTATCTCTTTTTATAAGACTATTATTTAATAGTATTTTCTTACTATATTTATTTCCATTTTCTATTTTTTCTTTTAATAGTATTGCTGAATTTTCTCCTAATAAAAACATATTTTGATCTATTGTAGTAAGTTTTGGCTCTACCATTTCACCTAACTCTATATTATCATATCCAACTATAGACAAATCTTTAGGAATTATTTTATTATTTTTTTTGCAAGCATTTATTATACCTATACCCATAAGGTCATTGCACGCAAATACTCCACTTATTTCTGGATATGAATTTAATATTTTTATTCCTTCTTCCATAGTTTGGTTTACAGTTTGAGCACTATTCCCTTTTCCAATGTTTACTATGTATTCTTCTTTTAAGTTATTTATCTCATTCATCATTTCTCTATATACTTTTTCTTTTACATCATAAGAATAACTTTTTTCTCCTCTTATAAACAAAATGTTTTTATGTCCATTTTCCATAAGATAATCCATAGCTATTCTAGCACCAACTTCCTCATCATTAGCTACTGATGATATATTTGGGCTATTAGTATATCCATTAATAAATACTACTGGTGTTACCTTAGCTATGTTGTTAAAAAAGCTAGATTTAGAATTTTCTGTAGTTGGATCTATTACAATTATTCCTGCTACATTTCTAGACATAAGCTCATTTATTCTATTTTTTTCTTTGTCTTTATCACTATCCATTATGCAAAGAATTATAGAAAACTCCGTTTTTTCAAAATAACTTTCAATTCCATTTATTACACTTGGAAAGAACATATTACTTATACTTGGAACTACTACACCTATAGTACTAGACTGCTGTTTAATTAAATCTCTTGCCTGTGTATTAGGTGTATAATTTAATTCTTCTACTATTTTTAATACTTTTTCTTTAGTCTCTAATTTAACTGGATAATTTCCATTTATCACCCTAGACACAGTGGCTACAGATACATTAGCGGCTTTTGCTACTTCTACTATAGTTGCTTTCATAATTACCTTCTTTCCTATAGAGATTTAATGAACTTATTAAATGCTGCTATTCCCACTTCATTACGTTTAAACACCCCAGCATGTTCTAGTACTGTAGAGAATTTGTTTCCTACTTCATCTCTTAAAATATTTTCTACATTTTCAGTAGTTATATCAGTATAATTATCTCTTATTTGTTTGTACCAAGACGCATGATGATTTAAAACTTCATTTTTATCTATACTTTCAACACCTTGCACTAAAAGTTCTCCTAAAGTATTTAACTCTTCTTTAAGCCTTGCTGGAAGAACTGCAAGCCCCATAACTTCTATTAAACCTATATTTTCTTTCTTTATATGATGCACTTCATTATGAGGATGGAAGATACCCATTGGATGTTCTTCACTTGTGCGATTGTTTCTTAAAACTAGGTCAAGCTCATATACGTTACCTATCTTTCTAGCTATCGGTGTTATTGTATTATGAGGTTCTCCATTAGTTTCATTTATTATTTCTACAGAGTCATCAGAATAGCTTCTCCATGAGTTTAAGATATGGTCTGCTAAATCTAAGATTTCTTCTTTATTTTCTCCATTAAGTCTTACTACTGACATTGGCCATTTTACACGACTTACTTTGGTTTTATCAAACCCGTTTATGTTAAAAGTTTCTTCTATTTGAGCTACTTCCATTGCAAAAGTATAGTTTCCACCTTGGTAATGGTCATGTGATAATATCGAACCTCCAACTATAGGTAAATCTGCATTTGAGCCTGCAAAGTAGTGAGGTAATTGATCTATAAACCCTAATAAATTTGCAAATGTTTTTTTAGTTATTTTCATAGGAATATGCTTAGCATTAAGTATTATACAATGCTCATTGTAGTATACATATGGTGAGTACTGTAAAAACCACTTATCTCCAGCAAATTCCATAGGTATTATTCTATGATTTTGTCTAGCAGGATGGTTTATATTGCCTTTAAATCCTTCATTCTCCTTACATAGTAGACATTTTGGATAAGAAGTAGCTTTCATAAGTTTTGCCTTTGCTATATCTCTTGGGTCTTTTTCTGGTTTAGATAGGTTTATGGTTATATCCAAATCTCCATATTCTGTAGGTGTTTTCCAAACTATATTCTGATCGGTTCTATCTTTTCTTATATAATTTGAAGCTATACTCATATTGTAATAATACTTTGTAGCTTCTTTTTTGTCTTTATTGTACTTTTCATTAAAAGTTCTTATAACTTCAGAAGGTCTCGGCATAACACAATTCATTACTTTTGTGTCAAATAAATCTCTTTCTGTAATTGTATTTTCTATCATACCTTTTTCTACTGCATAATCTAATATATTTTCAAGTATAGATGTTGGAGTGTTTAAAGTTTCATTTACTTCTACCTCTTCAAATTCATTCAACTCTAGTACTTCAAGAATTAGGTTAGATGCATATACTGCATCTAACTTATTTATTAAATTATTTTGTAGGGCAAAATTTATCAGTCTGTTAACTTCATAATTTATATTCATAGAACCCTCCTAGTTTTCAAACCCTTGTGGATGATTTTTGTGCCATTTCCAAGCATCACCTATCATTTTTTTCACATCATCAAACTGAGGAGTCCATCCTAATATTTCCTTTGCCTTTTGACTAGATGCCACAAGTTTTGCTGGATCTCCAGCTCTCCTCTGTCCTATTACAACTTTTATTTCTTTACCAGTAGCTTCTTTAGCTGCTTCTATCATTTCTTTTACTGTAAATCCATTTCCACTGCCTAAATTAAATATGTTACTTTCATTTCCTTTTCTTAGATAGTTAAGTGCTTTTATATGAGCATTTGCTAAATCTATTACATGTATATAGTCTCTTATACAAGTTCCATCATGAGTGTCATAATCTTCACCAAACACTGTTATATGTTCTCTTTTTTTAAGTGGTACTTGAAGTATTAAAGGTATTAGATGAGTTTCTGGAGTATGATCTTCTCCTATATATCCTCCTTCTATAGCTCCTGCTACATTAAAGTATCTTAATGACACATACTTAACTCCATGAGCCATATCAGTCCACTTCATCATTTTTTCCATGATAAGCTTAGTTTCACCATATGTGTTTGTTGGATTAGTTATATCAGTCTCAAGTATTGGTATTTGTTTTGGCTCACCATATACTGCTGCTGTTGAGGAAAATACTATTTTATTTATATTAAATTCCACCATTACTTCAAGTAATACTTGAGTTCCATATACATTGTTATCAAAGTAACTTAGTGGTTCTGTCATGCTTACACCAACTAAAGAGTTTGCTGCAAAATGTATAACTGCTTCTATTTTATTTTCTGAAAATACACTTCTTAAAAATTCTTTATCTCTTATATCTCCTTGACAAAATTTAGAGTCTTTATGAATTGCATCTATATGACCTGTTTGTAAATTATCTACTACTATTACATCTTCTCCATTTGCTACAAGTTGATGTACTGTATGACTACCTATATAACCTGCTCCACCACAAACTAATACTGACATACTATTTCCCTCCTAATTGTATATATTTAAATCTATCCTAATTTTCTAGTCCCATTTGATATATTTGCTACATAGAATGTAGGTGCATACCCTATTTCTTTTTCGTATCCTTTTGTTACATTTTCTATAAAGTCTCCAACATTTTCATCTTTAACTATACTTACTGTGCAACCTCCAAATCCTGCTCCAGTCATACGTGCACCTACTACCCCTTTTTGATTTAAAGCTATATTAACTAATGTGTCTAGTTCTATGCCTGTTACTTCATAATCATCTCTTAATGATACGTGTGAACCAACCATTAATTGACCAAATAAATGTAAGTTATTTTCTTCTAGTGCTTTAACTGCTTTTAAAGTTCTTTGATTTTCGTAAACAGCATGTTTAGCTCTTTTCCTATCTATTTCATTTTCTATTAGCTCTTTGTTTATTTCAAACTCTTCTTCAGTTAATTCTCCTAAAGCTTTTATATTTAATTTAATTTGAATATTAGCAAGTGCTCTTTCACACTCACTTCTTCTTTCATTGTACTTAGAATCAGCAAGGCCTCTTCTTTTATTTGTATTACCAATTACTATAGAGTATCCATCCATATTTATTTCGCTATATCTATATTTTAAGGTATTACAATCAAGTAATATTGCACATCTATCTTTCCCCATACCTATAGCAAACTGATCCATTATTCCACAGTTAACACCTATAAATTTATTTTCAGCTTCTTGTGAGAATTTAACCATGTCCACCATATCTATATTTAATTCAAATGTATCATTTAATATGGCAGCCATAAGTAATTCTAGTGAAGCTGAAGACGAAAGCCCTGCTCCATTAGGTATATTTCCAAATACTAATAAGTCAAATCCATGTTCTATTTCATATCCTTTATCTTGGAATACTTTTATTACACCTTTGGGATAATTTACCCAGTCATGGTTTTTATCATATTTTATTTGCTTTATGTCAAATTCTACTATTCCTATATGTTCAAAGTTTAAAGAGTGCATTCTTATTTTTTTGTCATTTCTCTTAGCTATTACTCCATAAGTTCCAAATGATAATGCACATGGAAATACGTGTCCCCCATTATAATCAGTATGCTCTCCTATTAAGTTAACTCTACCTGGTGAGAAGAATACATTTTCGCAGTCTTTATCAAATATGTTTTTAAAATCTACTTTTAATTTATTTATCATCTTATACCCCTCCATAACTTACTATTAACCCCCTTATAATATTTTAACAGTAAATGTTTTCTATTTAGTTTTCTTGTTCTTTTTAATAAAATTAAGCTTTTTCAATATATTATTAAATTAATTCAATTAACTTATATTGTATTTTAAGATATCTCTATACTTTTATAGTAAACGATTACTATAAATTTGTAAACATTTTCCATTTTAATTTAATCATTAAAATTTATTACTTTTTTAACTTTATAATTCTATTATTAATTATAAAAGTCTATAGATTGTGATTTTTACAATCTATAGACTTTCACATTACTAATATATATTTTTAATACTAGTATAACCTATACATATATATTCATTTTTTTACCTCTAACAAATCCGATCAAGTTAATATTCAATATATTAGCTAAATCAATAGCAACATTAGTAGCAGCAGATCTAGATATTATACAATTAATATTTAATTTTGCACATTTTAGAACAATTTCAGAAGTTATTCTACCACTTGTTAATATTGCTTTATCCTTAACATCAATATTATTTTCTATACTCTTACCTATTATTTTATCTAGAGCATTGTGCCTTCCTATATCTTCTTCAAAAAATATAATCTCATTTAAATCACTAAGAGCTACGCTATGCACTCCTCCAGTGTTCCTAAATAGTTCAGATTTTTTATTAAATTCATTCATAATATCAGTAACTAAAGAATAATTTATTTTTTTATTCTCATAATATTGATTAAGATTTAAATTATCTAGTTCATCATAGTAAATACTACCTTTTCCACACCCTGATGTAATTATTCGTCTTTTATTAGTCTTCTTTTCTAGCAACTCTCTATTTTTTAGTTCTATGTCTACATACCCTTTATCTTCATATACTCGTATACTACTTATATCTTCTATTTTTTCTATAATACTTTCAGAGTGTAAAAAACCTATTGCAAGCTCTTCTAAAGATTTTGGAGTACAGGTTAAAGTTATATACTGCTCTTTATCTAAAAATATAGTATATAAGTATTCTATAATTATACTATCAGTTACTCTTTCCAACTTTTCGTTTTCATATTTTTGAATGCTATATTCTTTTATTGAATTCATATACCAATTTCCCTTTTATATAATTCTAGATCCATTTCTGTATTTATATTTATAAACATATTGTAGTTGAAGTGATTTTTTATAAACTTAATATCCTCTAGATAATAAATTCTTTTATTATTTCTTTCAAAAAAACTTATTATAGATTTCTTATCAGAAGTTTTTAAGTAATTGTTAATTTCATTTCCAAGTTCTTTTTTATAAAACCCTTGAAAAGGTTCTATTTTATTATTCAACTTAGAAATATATACATCACATTCTTTATTAACATTAATGTCATTTTCTACTTTATTCTTTAAATATTTTATGTATCTTTCATCTATATTAGGCATATCACATGCTATTATATAAACAAATTTACTAATACTTTCATTTAGACCCACTGCTATTCCAGCTAGCGGGCCCATTCCTTTTATTTTGTCACTTACAATCTTGTATTTGCTATCTTCATAATATTCTCTTTTGTTAGTTACAATAACAATATCATCAAAATATTTTTCTAAATTCTTACCAATTTCGCATATTAGCCTTTTTTCTCTAATCTCTATAAATTGTTTATCAAATCCCATTCTAGAACTTTTGCCACCAGCTAGAATAATAGCACTTCTAGTATTGTTCATGTCTTTCTTCCTTTCAGTTGAGGAATTCTTATTAAGCTAATACAGTTTCACTTTGCTTTATTTTTTCTACCTTTATAGCACATACCTTAAGGTCTGGAACCTTACTTATACTATCTAATGTTGTGTTTGTCAAATAGTTTGCAGCTCCATCAGCAAAATGGAATGGCATAAAGAATACATTTTCTTCTACTATATCTGTTATCTTTACATATGTTTCTATCTCTCCACGTTTTGATGAAACTTTTATTTTTTCATTATCTTTAAATCCAAGTTTTTGAGCTGTAATTGGATTTACTTCTATATATGAATGAGGAGCTTTTTCATTTAACCCCTCTACTCTTCCTGTCATTGTTCTAGTATGGTAATGATACAGTATTCTACCATTTACAAGAACATATGGATATTCTTCGCTAGTTCCTTCAAAGCTTAATGTATAATCACAAGGAATAAACTTCGCTTTTCCTATAGCAAATTTATCTACATGAAGTATTTTAGTTCCTGGATGATCTAATGTTGGACATGGCCATTGTAATCCATCATCTTCTATTCTTTCATAGCTTATTCCTCCATAAGAAGGAGTTAAACTTCTAATTTCATTCATTATTTCCCTTGGATTATTGTATATCTTATCATATCCTAACTTATTCATAACTTCCATAAGTATAATCCAATCTGGTTTTGAGTTTCCAATTGGTTCTATAGCTTTTCTTATTCTTTGAACTTTTCTTTCTGTATTTGTAAATGTTCCATCTTTTTCTGCAAATGATGCTGCTGGTAACACTAAATCAGCCATTTGCGCTGTCTCTGTTAAAAATATATCTTGCACAACTAAGAAATCAAGCTTCTTAAGTGCTTTTTCTATATGATTTATATCAGGATCAGATATCATAGGATTTTCTCCCATTATATATAAAAACTTAATATTACCTTCACCTATTTCATGTGTTATTTCAGGTACTGTTAATCCAACTGTTCTAGATAGTTTGGTATTCCAAGCTTTTTCAAATTTCTCAACATTATCTTCATTATTTACAGCTTGATATGCTGTAAATACATTTGGTAAAGCTCCCATGTCACAAGCACCTTGAACATTATTCTGTCCTCTAAGTGGGTTTACACCGCTAAATTCTGAACCTATATTTCCACAAAGTAAAGCTAAATTTGATACACTCATAACATTTTGCGTACCTTTAGAATGCTGAGTAATACCCATTGAGTAGAATGTTGCAGCTTTTTTTGCTTCTCCATAAATTATAGCAGCTTTTATTATATCTTCTTTTGGTACTCCACATATTTTTTCTCCTTCTTCAGGAGTGTAGTCTTTAACAAGTTCTACTAATGCTTCATAATTTTCTGTTCTTTCTTTTATGTATTCTATATCTTGTAATCCTTCACTTATTATTACATTCATCATTGTGTTTAATAACGCTACATTCGTACCTGGGTTTATTTGTAAAAATACATCTGCTCTATCTGCTAATTCTATTCTCCTAGGATCTGCTACTATTAATTTTGCACCTTTTGTTACGGCTTGTTTTATTTTAGTTCCTATAACTGGATGATTTTCTGTTGTATTTGAACCAATCACAAAAATACTTTCTAGTTTATTTACTTCTTCTATGCTATTTGTCATAGCTCCACTACCTAATGTAGTTGCAAGACCTGCAACTGTTGAGCTATGTCAGAGGCGTGCACAGTGATCTACATTGTTAGTTCCTATTACTGCTCTTATCATTTTTTGGAATAAGTAATTTTCTTCATTACTACATCTTGCTGATGATAATCCTGCAAATGCATCACTTCCATAGTTAGTCTTAGTTTTATTATAATTATCTAAAATATATTCATATGCTTCATCCCATGTTATTTCCTCAAACTTACCATTTCTTTTTATTAAAGGTGTTTTTAATCTATCCTCATGATTTATGAATTTATATCCAAATTTACCTTTTACACAAAGTAACCCGTCATTTACAGCATCTTCTACCGGTTGACTTCCAACTACCTTTTCGTCTTTAACTGATAATTCTAATTGACATCCAACCCCACAATAGGAGCATGTTGTCTTTACTTTTTCTGTATTGTAAAACTCAGCATTTTTTGGAACTAATGCACCAACTGGACATACTGAAACACAGTTTCCGCATGATACACAACTAGAGTCATTCAATGATTCTTTAAAAAATGGCGCAATTACTGTATTATTACCTCTCTCAACTGCTGATATAGCAGCTACTTCTTGAAGTTCATCACATACTCTTACGCACTTTTTACAAAGTATACATTTATTTGGGTCATAATAATAAAATGGATTGCTGTCATCAATTGATGATTCTTTTGGTTTGTTTTCAAACTTTGGAGTATAATTATGTAGATATAGATTAGTATATTCTTGAAGTTTACAAGTTCTCGTTCTTACACAAGTTGTACATTCTAATGGATGATCTGATACCATAAGTTCTAATATTTGTCTTCTTTCATTTCTTACTTTTGGACTATTTGTGTATATTTCCATACCTTCTCTTACAAATGTACCGCAACCTACTTCTAAATTTTTAATACCGGAGATTTCGACTACACACATTCTACAAAGTCCACTAGGATTTAATCTATCGTCATTACAAAAATTAGGTAACTCAATTCCTATTTTTTTGCAAGCATTCATTATTGTCGTACCCTCTTCAACACTAACTAATGTGTTGTTTATTTTTATTTTTATCAACACATTATCCCCCCCCCTTCAATTTTAAAAATATATAGATTTTTCTATATATTTTAAATTATAGCATAAAATATATACTTTACTTGATTTAGTAATAATTAATTTATATCTATTTTTGTATCTAATACTAATTAACTTTAATATAATATACCATATTAATATTTAGGAGGAATTTTAATGGAGTTTTTAGACAGCTTAGTAGCTAATCGTTTTGGTGGTTCTTCTTTTTTCGAGTCAAATAAAAGGCTCTACAAATTCGAAAAAATAAAAATATTAACTAAAGAGGCTATGTGCAAAAATCCCTTTTTACCACTTATTGATTTAGGTGTTGGCGAACCAGATAAAATGGCTAACGAAAGAATAAGTGATGTCTTATATACTGAAGCTAGAGATCCTAGCAATAGATTTTACGCAGATAATGGTATACTCGAATTTCAAGATGCTGCTTCAAAATATATGGATAAAATTTTCAATATTAAAGGTCTTACTTCATCGAATATTATGCACGGTATTGGTTCTAAATCTATTTTAGCCATGATTCCAATATGTTTCATTAATCCTGGAGATATATGCCTTATGCCAATACCTAGCTATCCAACTCTTGGCACTTATACTAAATTTTTAGGTGGAGAAGTTTATTCTCTTCCTCTTTCTGATAAGAACTGTTTTTTTCCTGACTTAACTAATATTCCAAATTATATATTAAGAAAAACAAAATTGCTTTATATTAATTATCCTAATAACCCTACCGGTCAAGTTGCAAACTATGAATTTTATGAAAATATTGTTAGATTTGCTAAGGAAAATAATATTTTAGTAGTGTCTGATATGGCTTATGCTCATTTAACTTATGACGATTATAAGCCACTGAGTATTTTTTCTATTGATGGTAGTATGGATGTGTGTATTGAAGTTCATTCTTTATCAAAATCTTTTAATATGACTGGATGGAGGCTTGGCTTTGTAGTAGGTTCAGAGAATTTTATTAAGCTTTATAGCACAATAAAATCTCATACTGATTCTGGACAATTTAGGGCTATTCAAAAGGCTGGTGCTTTTGCTCTTGATAACAGTAGTTTAGTAGATATTAATATTGATAGGTACTCTAGAAGACTCGATTTACTTACACATACTCTACAAGAAATTGGTTTTAAAGTAACTAAACCTAAAGGTGGTTTCTATTTATATGCTCCAATACCTAAAGGAGTAAAAAATGGAATTAAATTTAATAGTGCAGAAGATGCTTCTACTTTCATCTTGTCTAATCTTCTAGTTTCTACTGTACCTTGGGATGATTGTGGTTCTTATTTGCGTTTTTCTGTTACTTATGATGCAGATTCAGTTCAGGATGAAATATTAATTATGAAGGAATTAAAAAATAGATTTATTTCATTGAAGTTTGAATTTTAAATTAAAAATAACAAATTTGTAATATGTAAAATATTCAAAAAAAACAAACGAAAATATAAAAGGTAAGATTGTTTAATAATCTTACCTTTTGCAATTATTTATTTTTTATAAAAACTAAATTTCTACCCATATTTTTAGCTTTGTATAATGCCTCATCTGCTAACTTAATTCCATTAGAGAATGATGTATTACTTTCTTTTAAAGCACAAACACCGATACTAACTGTTACTGTTATACTTTTATCATTACTTATTGTATAGCTATACTGCTCTAGAGCTTTTCTAATCTTTTCTGCTAGATTATATCCCTCTTCTAAATTAGTATTAGGTAATACAATTAAAAATTCTTCCCCTCCGTATCTTCCTACAATTCCATTATTACCAAGTTCTAATTTTATTAAGCCTATCATTTTTTTTAGAATATAATCACCAATATTATGGCTATATGTATCATTTATTTTTTTAAAGTGATCTACATCTAACATTAAAATTATAAAAGATTGCCCTTTTACAACATCTATATTAAAAAGTTTTTTGCCTATTTTTAATATTTCTCTACGATTTAATGCCCCTGTTAAACTATCATATTTAGCTAGGTAATTAGCTCTATCATAAAGTTTTGAGTTTTCTATAGCTATAGTTATATACGTTTTTAGAATTTTCAAGGTATTTAAATCCTTTATTGTGTAGGCATTTTTATTATAACTTTGTAAATTTAAAATTCCTATAACCTTACCATCTTTAATTAACGGACAAAATATTAAAGAGTAAGGGAGTTCTTCATTCTTTTTTTTATTAGCTTCATATGCTTCTTTATAATCTTTGTACTCTACAGTTAAATCATTAATTATAATATCCCTTTTATTGTTAACGCAGTATGCTGCAAAACTTTTTTCATTATCTGTTTTCAATGGTATATTTTCTTGTCTTTTTCCATGCTCTATAAGAAACTCATAGTTTATAGTTTTTTCTTCTTCATTATATAAACCAATTCCAAATACATCTGCTTCTAATAGCATGTTTATTTCTTCATATATTGTATCAAATGTACTTTGTTTTTTTAACTTTGAGGTTATTTTTTTACCTATTTTAGAAATTATATCAATTTGATTATATAATGATTTATAAGCCATAGCATCTTGGGTAATGGTTTTACTGTGTAATCTTGCAAACCACACACTACTACTTTGATTAAATATTTCTTTCTCATATTTACAAAGTTCTTCTTTTGCATAATATGCTTTCTCAAAGTCTTTACATTTAATGTATATTAAGCTAAGCTCTTCATAAATTTCTTTTAATAAAACATTAGAATTAATTCTTTTAGATTCTTCTATAGCTTCTTTTAGTTTTTCTTCACCCTCTACCAAATTATTTAAGTAACAATTTAATTTAGCCCATCTAATTAATGTTCTAATTTTTATATCTGCAATTTTGTATCGATTTGCATATTTGATGGACTCTTCAAAGTATTCTTGAGATTCATTAATTTTACCAATTTTATGACTAATTTCACCTAAAATAGATAATGTTTCTGATAAAAGGAAACTATAATTATGTTTTTTAACTAACTTATAAGCTGTATAACAATACTCATATGCTGCATTATTATCTTCATATTTTAGGTGAATTTCAGCCAATAGATTGTACATGATTGCTCTGTGTTCATCTTTAATATCACAATATAAATTTTCTAGTCTCTTTACTAACTCTAAAGCTTCTTTGTAATATCCACTTTGTAAATATGCATTTGCAGTGTTTATTAATAAGGGTGGTAATAAATCTTCTCTAGAGCTTTGTTCTGCTATACTTATTCCATTCAATCCATATTCTATTGCCATGTCAAACATCCCTAGCTTTGTATAATCAGCTAACAGAGCATTGTACATTTGTGACGTTCCATCCATATCATTACATTCTATAAATATTTCATTTGATTTACTATGATATTCTATTGCCTTGTCTACTTCACAGCAATCACTATAGTACCAACCAATTGAACTTAAACACCAACCATATTCATTTTTATAACCACATTCTTTAGCTATCTCAAGTACCTTCTCCATAACTAAGTTTACATATTTAGGGTTAGAACGATTATAATACGTATAAAATTTCTTAAAATAATCTATGTGCTCTTTATCTTGTTTAAACTTTTCTAAATACTCTTCCACTACCCCATATTTATCCACTGATATCGCTCCCCCCTTGATCTAACCTTTTGTCTGTTGTTAATAATACTCTACTTCTACTATCTTACCCAGTTCTATCAATGCGGTTTTAAGTGAATTTAGTACGTATAGCTTAATACTAAGTTCACCTGGAAAATCCGGATTTTGATGAGCTGGATTTATTGCTCTACCTATAATTAACTTTATGTGAGTACACTCTTCAAATAAAATTCTAGCTAGCTGTGAGGCTCCATCTTCTCCATATATAAAACTTAAATCATTTGAATTTTTAATAAGTTCCAATTTTTCTGCTGCTTTTCGTATAGTCAATACACCTTCTGTTACTAAATCAATTCCCTCTATATATCCAATTGGAGGGATATCTCTATCTACTATATTAAAGCTTGTTCTTATGCTCTTTTTAAGTTCGCGTGCAACAATATTTCCAGCAGTTCCTCCACATATAATTTTTTTTCCAGATATCTTTAATATTTTTTCTACAATTTCTTTATCTTTTTTCTTGTCTATAGGAGGTCCAGAAAACAATACTGCATTTTGCTGTTTAATCCCTCTTATAGTTGCTACTGTTGCATCATCCCCTGGCTTACCCATATAAAGTAAATCACATGCGCCTAGCAAATTATTAGTTATTGTCTTTGCAGACATATTACTTTTTATAAATTTTTCTAAATGCTTAGCTACATCTTTCCAACCCCAACCTAGATTTAAAACATATCCAACACCTGCATGAATTACACCATCACTTACAAATACTAATACATCTTTTTCTTTTAGTTGAAATTTACTCTCTTTTATAATTCTATTATTTATTTCCTTAGTAGTCCATTCTAAATATCGAATTTTATTTTCTCTTAAGAAAAAAATGCTTGGATTTTCAAATTCTGCTATATATACTATACCAGTAGTATCTACTTTAATTATAGTAAATGTAGAGTACGCAAGCTTTCTAACTGCACATACAGGCAATGTATGTATAATTGTATCTATTACTTCCTCAATAGGCAAGCCTTCTTTTAGCATAGTAATTGCAATTTGTGCAGTTAAAGTAGCTAAAATATTAGCTTTTACTCCACTTCCCAAACCATCTGAGAGTACACCTATAAATTTTTCATCATCATTATAAAAGGCAACTTTATCTCCACATAGCTCTTCATTAAATTTATTTAAACTTCCACTAGCAAAATCCACAAAAAATCTCATCATTTTCTATCCTCTTCCTCTTGAATAAGATTTTTTAGCTTGGTTAAAGTTACCTTTGTTTCTGCAGTTGTTTCTCCTAGAAGGCTGGCTATTTGCTGTGCAACAACCATTTGTTTATTAATTACTTGTTGAGCCATATTTATTGAGTCGTATTTAACTTGCTGATGTTTCTTTTCCATATTTTCATATTCTGTAATATCATCTGCGAAAAATAAAATAACTTGATTTAGCTCTACCCATATTATACTTTGTATTATTGTTGCATCATATTTAGCAATAAATACTTTTTGCTTTATTATATTACCTTTAGTTTCTTTTACTTTTCTTAAGGTATCTCTGTCTAAATATTCATCTACTGGTGTACCATTTACTACCTTATCATTTATTCTAAAAAACTTCTTTGCTCTAATATTTAATTGAGTAATATTAAATTCTTTATCTATTATAACTATTATTTCAGGTACAGTATCAAATATTATATTTGTTAAAGTCTCTGCTTTTTCTCTCATAAAGGGTAAACACATGTCTACTTCTGCCATTCCATTATATACTGCTACGGCTTTCTCCCTACAAGTATGATATCCACAACTAGCACAATTCACTTCATCTTGTTTTTTATACCTACCCATATCATTCAATATTTTTTTAAGCTCTTTATCTCCTGGTTGTTTTAAAGGAACATTAAGAGGTTCAAAATTTTTCTTTAACTGTATTTCGGTCAAATCATTTTTTATCTCATTTTTTATTCCATCTTCTTTGTACATATTGAAATACTTATAAAATTTTTCTTCTATTTCATATGCAGTAAGATTGTCTTTTACCATACCAACTCCTTGTAAACATCCATGTCTACAACAATACATAGCTAGTATCGAATTTTTAAATCTACCTTTTTTTATTCCTTCTAGAACTGATATACAATCTTTTATTCCATCTACTTTTATAATATTTCTTTTTTTATCTTTGTTAATTATAAGATCAATAGCATCTCCAGTAATTGTGTTTACTTTTTCATAACTAAAACTATTGTCGAAGTTGCTTTTCTCTAATTTATCAAGATCAATTTTTTCATTTTGTAGCCATTCTACTAATTCTACAAATGTGATAACTACATCTATAGATTTTTCACTGTAACCTTCTACCTTTCTAGATAAACATGGTCCTATTGCAACAACTTTAACATTCTCACCATATTTTTGTTTTAATATTCTTGCATGAGCTGTAGTAGTAGAGATTGAAGGAATTAAATTCTTAATAAGATGTGGATAGTGTTTTTGCACAAGGCTAATTACAGATGGGCAGAAACTTGTTATATAAGGAATTTCACTTGGATCATTTGCATACTTTTCATAAATTTCCCCTATATTATCTATTCCACAGATAGTTTCTTCAACGTAATTAAACCCTAATTTTCTAAGAGCAGTTGTTAGTACATTGCTATGTTCTCCAAAAGCTGCATAAAAACTTTGATCCACAGATGCAACAACTATTTCATGGTTCATTAAATATTTTTTTACTAATCCAATAGATGATTTTACTCTAGCATATTGTGGACATACTTTCATACACTTACCACAGATAATACACCTTTCTGTCATTATATGTGCTTCTTTATCTTTTACTTTTATTGCATGAACAGGACATACTCTAGCACAAGCATAGCAGTCTTTACAATTTACATTTGAAAACCCCATAAACCACATTAAAATCCCCCCTATCTATATGTATGGAAGTATTTCTTTTTCAAATATTAATCTAGCATTGTCTTTGCTAGCAGATAGGATTTTATCATCCCATCTTTTAACACAAACTCCTTCTGTACATTTTTCTAAGCAAAAAGATGCATATAATTCAATCTCATTTTTTAAATTGTACTCTTCTATAAGTTCTTTAAAAATTTCTACTACATAATGAGACCCTTTAATATAACAAGAACTCCCTATACATATACTCACTGATTTCATTTTCTATTCCTCCACATATTGTTTATATATTTAATTTTATAAACTATTGTATAAAAAAAGACCTTATTAACTAGAATAGTCAATAAAGCCTTAGTTGTTATTTTATATTATTTTTTATTATTAGTTCTATAATATCATCTAATGTTATAGTCTCAGCCTCTACATGTTCTAACTCTAATATATAATCCTCAAACTCAACTTCTACAAGTCTATTATGTTTATTACTCTCATCCATATAATCCACTATTTTATAGTCTTTTATTTCTTCTTTTAAATATTCTTTTAATTCTTCATATTCTTCTTTATCTATCTTATTATTTTTACAACAACCACCTTGATTGTTTCCTTTATTTTTGCAACAACTCATCTTAATGCTCCTTAATTGTTATTTTACTATTAATTATAACTAATTTCTTTTATATTATCAAATTTTTATAACAACCAAATTTTTAAAATAAATATTATTGCTAAAACTATCATGACAACAGATACTTTTTTCTTTTCTTCTGCATTTTTAGCTCCTAGTAAATTGTATAGTATGTTTATAACAACATAAGATAATATACCTAATGTTAAACCATCTCCTATGCTGTATGTCAATGCCATTCCAACTACTGATATAAATGCTGGAACACCTTCTGTAATATTATCAAACTCTATTTTAGTGATAGCTCCAAGCATTAAATAACCTACATAAATTAATGCTGGTGATGTAGCGCAAGCTGGTATTGATATAAATATTGGTGAAAAAAACATTGCTATTAAAAATAATACACCTACTGTTACAGCTGTCCACCCAGTTCTTCCGCCAGCTGCAACACCAGTTGAACTTTCAACATAAGTAGTAACTGTAGAAACACCTAATGCCGCACCTACTGTAGTAGCTACTGCATCTGCTAATAACGCTCTACCTGCATTAGGAACATTTCCATCTTCATCTAGCATATTAGCTTTAGAACATACACCTACCAACGTTCCTACAGTGTCAAAAAAATCTACAAATAAGAATGTACAAACTACCCCTACAAAAGCCCATATACTTTCGCCATTCATAATATGTGCAAAGTCTATTTTTCCTGCTATTGGTGCAATACTTTCAAATTTAAACACACCATTGGGTAAATATATTCCTATTTTTGCAGCATATTCAGGATTGATTAAAGCTATAGACCATCCAATTAACGAGCTTATTACTATACTATAAAGTATAGCTCCTTTGACTCCTTTTTTATCTAATACTGCTATTATAGCAAGGCCTATACACGTTATTATTACTGTAGGAGTAAAAGTACCTAATGTTACTAATGTAGCATCACTTTTTATTACAAGCCCACATTGAACAAATCCTATAAATGCAATAAATACTCCTATACCACCAGTAACTGCTAACTTCATATTTATTGGAATTGAATTAACAACAGCTTCACGAACCTTAAATAAGGTTAATAATATAAATATAATACCTTCTACAAATACTGCTGTAAGTGCAACTTCCCAAGAAATCCCCATTCCTAATACTACTGAAAACGCAAAAAACGCATTGAGTCCCATGCCTGATGCTAGTGCAAATGGCAGGTTTGCTACCATTCCCATAAAAATACATCCAAATGCTGCTGCTAAACAAGTAGCTGTTACAAGCGCTCCTGCAGGCATTCCTGCTTGAGATAAAATACCTGGATTTACGGCAATTATATATGCCATAGTTAAAAATGTTGTTACCCCTGCCATTATTTCTCTTTTAATGTTAACATTCTTGTTAGTTAAAATTGGAAATAGTCTTTCCATTTAAATCCCCCCCTCTTATATAACAAACTAAAAATACTCACTATAGATTTCTTTAATGAGATTTCTTTAGCGAGTATTTTCTTAATAGTCAGTTATGTCTAATATATTATATGATTTTAGTTCGTGTTATATTGCACTATATTTTTCTATATAATATAGTATAGTTCGTCCAATTCTTATTTGTCAATTATTATGCTTTATATCTAACCTTTAATTTTATTCCTATTGAATTTGCTATTTCATAAGACTGCTTTATTTCTTCTTGAGATATTTCATCTACTACCGAAAATGCAACTTCCTTTACATTTTTTTTGCACTCTTTTGCAAAATTAAGCATACTATCAAAAGATATATCTCCAAACTTAGGTCTTGTCACCTTAGTATAAAGTTCTTTATTTGGAGCATTTAGGCTTATTGATATTGAATCTATTACATCTTTTAACATAATTGATGTATTTTTTTCATGTACTAAATCGCTAAGTCCATTTGTATTTACTCTAACCTTTATATTTTCTTTTTCTTTGATAAACTTTGCAATTTCTATTACTTCATTTATTCTAACTAAAGGTTCTCCATATCCACAAAATACAACTTCACTAAAATCTTTTAAATTGTATGATTTAAATTCTTCTTTAATCTCATCTATATTAGGTTCATGTTCTAACCATAAACTCCCACTATTATTAATTTCTTCTCCTTCATTTCTTATACAAAATACACATCTACATGGGCACTGATTAGTTATATTTACGTAAAGACTATCTTCTATTTCATATAAAATGTTCATTTTTTCCTCCCTATTTTAAAAAGTCTTTTTTATACCTAATTTGTCAAATGTTAATCCTATTAACACAAATACTATAAAACTACCTATAGGTTGTACCAATCCCATTAATGAAAATACAAATGCACTAGTAAAACTTCCTATAATTATGCCTTCTGCAACCATATATAATATCCATCCTACAATTCCTGCTGCTGCAGCTGCTATAACATTTCTAGTATTTATAATTTTATCTTCTTTTGATGTGAAAAATAATACTAATATAGGTTTTATAATTATAGTTGGTATTATCCATATTGCTGCACCACTTGCAAAGTCTGCCATACCTGCTCCAATAGCTGCACATACTAATCCATAGGGCATTGGTAAAATAGCTGCTGCTAAATATATAAATGCATCTCCTATATGAACATATCCATTATTGCTACCTATTGGTATATGTAGTATGTATGCTATTGTAAGAAATATAATAGCTGCAAACAAAGATGTAGTTACCATATATTTGGTTTTAGTACTTGTAACACTGTTTAAATTTTGCACTTTAATCTCACCCTTCTTAATTATATTTATATTACTATAGTACTATTCAAACCATACATTTGGCATTAGTATTTGTATAAAATAGTATAAAACCTAAAATGTACCCATACAATTTAAAATACAGAAAGATTTGCCACCGTATACTAAAGTATATTGCAGCAAATCTTTTTATGCTTTAAATAGATTGTTCAAATCACACTTTTATCTATTGTTATTATTTCATGTCTTTTTCCATTTTATGTTTTATATCATTTACAAATTTCTTTTGCTCATATTTATCAATCATTTCATCTTTTTTATTTTCCACCATTATCATTGCACCTTGAAAATTATCTTTTACATCTTCTGCAACTTCTTGCGCCATGTATTTTGCTTTTTTAGCAGTTTTCTTAATTTCTTTTTTCATATTATTCATATCATTCATATAGTTTCCTCCTGATTATTTTATAAATTTATTTTTTCCATAAATAAATTATTTATTTATTTTAAAACCAATTAGTTTAACTATTATAAAATAATTTCATAGGATACTAATATAGGAGGAGATTTTTATGACATCTTATATTCTTTATACTATATGTACAGTACTTCTTGTAATATCTTTTCTCAAGGATAAAAATAAAACTAAGTTAGCTATAAAAAATGGTCTAAAATCTTTTGAAGCTATAATGCCACAATTTCTTTTTATAATAATTATTGTAGGCATTATATTATCAACAATAGATACACAAACTATATCTTCTTTTATCGGAAAAGAATCTGGTTTGTTTGGGATAGCTTTTTCATCTATTATCGGTTCAATTACTATGATGCCTACTTTTGTAGCTTTTTCTACAGGAGACTCTTTATTAAAAAGTGGAGCTGGATACCCTCAAGTTGCTGCATTAATTTCTACCCTTACTATGGTAGGTGTATTAACATTTTCTTTAGAAGCCAAGTACATTGGGAAGCGTGCTGCATTTTTTAGAAACTTTTTTGCATTTTTATTTGCATTTATTGTAGCTTTTTTTGTAGGAGGTATATTAGGATGATAGATATAAAATTTATTTTAAAAAGATATAAATACTTTTTTGTAGGATTATTAGTATGTATTTTAATATACTTATTTAATACATCCTTAGGTGTTAATATTTTTCTAAGTACAAAATCTAGTATACTCCAAATGTTAGGTATACTTCCTGTGGTTATGATTTTACTTAGTCTTATGGATGTTTGGATTCCTAGAGAGTCTTTTATAAAGTATATGGGGGATAATTCAGGTATAATAGGAATACTATTATCATTTTTAATTGCTTTTTTTGCGGCTGGACCTATGTATGCTGCATTTCCATTTACTGCAGTTTTATTAAAAAAAGGAGTAAAATTTTCTAATATAATCATTTTTTTAAATGCATGGTGTGTAACTAAAGCTTCTACATTATTATTTGAGTTTAGCTCCCTTGGATATAAATTCACTTTAGCAAGATTAATAATAGATATTCCTGGAGTTATAGTTCTAGGATATATTACAGACTACTTTACTCGTAAAAAAAAGTTATCTTAAAATAATTATTTTAAGATAACTTTTTTAGCTTTATATTAAGAAGCTCTTTTATTTAGTATGTCTTTTATTCCATCTGCAACAAATTCTACAGTTGTTCCAACTATTACTTGAACAGTTGTACTATTTAATTTAACTACACCTTTTGCTCCTATTGATTTTAATCCTTTTTCATTTAACTTTGCTGAATCTACTACATCTAATCTTAAACGAGTAGCACAGTTATCTACTTTTACGATATTCTCTGCTCCACCTAAGTATTCTATATACTTTACATAAAGTTCAGCGTCAGAAGTTTTTACATTAGTATTTCCTACTGATACATCTTCATCTTCATCATCTTCTTCTCTACCTGGTGTTGGTAGGTTTAACTTAGTTATTAATGTGTAGAATACGAAGAAGTAGGCTGCACCTATTCCTAAACCTACAAGTAATAATAGTAATGGCTTAGTTGCTAAATTAAAGTTTATAAGATAATCGATTGCCCCTGCTGAGAATGTGAATCCATGGAGTATTCCCAAACTATCAGTTGCAAACATAGATATTGCACTAAGTAATGCATGAGCTACTAATAATACTGGTGATAAGAATATGAATAAGAATTCTATCGGCTCTGTAACCCCTGTTAAGAATGATGTCAAAGCAAGTGATAAAAGCATACCTGCTACTGCTTTTCTCTTTTCTTTTTTAGCTGCAAAGTACATTGCAAGAGCTAATGCTGGTAATCCAAACATCATTATTGGGAAGAATCCTGCCATAAAATGACCTGCTGTAGGATCTCCTGCAAAGAATCTATTTAAATCTCCCGTTTTTCCTCCAAATTCACCTAACTGGAACCAGAAGAATGAGTTAAATACATGGTGTAGACCTAGTGGTAATAATAAACGATTGAAGAATGCAAATAATGCAGCTCCTAGAGCTCCCATTCCAGCTAATCCTCCTGATACAGAAGTTAAACCACCTTGAACACCTGGCCATATCATAGCAAGAGGTATCGCTATTAATACTGATATAAGACCTGACATTATAGGTACTGCTCTTCTTCCACCAAAGAATGCTAAGAACTCTGGTAATTTAACACGTCTAAATTTATTGTAACATAATCCTCCAATTATACCTGCTAATATACCACCTAAGAATGATATGTTTAATGTAGTTGCTATTTCTGGAGTTAAGTTCATAGCCCAATATTGACCTGTAACTTTTGTTAATGTTAAATACGATACTATACCTGCAAGTGCTGATGCTCCATTTTGGTCATCTGATAATCCAACTGCAACACCTAGTGCAAATAACATTGGTAAGTTATCAAATATTGCTGAACCTGCTGCACCAAAATATGGTAATATGTTGTGTAAGAACGGTAAAGCGTCTATTACGTCTGGTTGACCTAATCTAAGCATTATACCTGCAATTGGTAACGCCGCAATTGGTAACACTAATGATTTACCTATACGTTGTAAAAATTTAACCATGATTGAGTCTCTCCCTTATTTTTCGTATTTATTCCTTAGCTTTATATTAGTATTAAATTGTATATAGAAAATTATTACTATATGTAATTACTAAGCTGTTTTGTAATCTTCTTTGTTAAGAAGTTTTGCTGCTTCTTTATCTAGTATTAATACTATATCATTGTGGAATTGAAGTATTGAAGCTGGAACTTCTGGTACAACTTTTCCATAAACTGTGTTATAGATTGCTTCTGCTTTAGCTTCTCCACATGCGATAAGCATTATTTTTTTACTCTTGAATATAGATCCAACACCCATAGTTAAAGCATTTTTAGGTACTTCATCTTTATTATTAAAAAATCTAGCATTTGCTTCTATTGTTGATTCATCCAACTGAACTAAGTGAGTTCCTTTTTCAAAATTAACCGTTGGCTCATTAAATCCTATATGTGCATTATTTCCTATTCCAAGCACTTGAATATCTATTCCACCTGCTTCTTTTATAGTTGCATCATATCTATCACATTCTGCTTCTATATTTTCTGTCATACCATTTGGTATATCTATATTTGCTGGATTTATATTAATGTAATTAAATAAATTTTCATGCATAAAGTAGTAATAACTTTGATTGTTTGTTCTCGGTAAGTTGTAATATTCATCTAAGTTAAATGTCTTTACTTCAGAAAAATCGATTACCTTCTCTTTATTCATTTGTATTAAGTTTTTGTACATTCCAACTGGCGTACTTCCTGTAGCCAATCCTAAAATTGAATTTGGCTTAAGTGTTATTTGGCTTAATATCATTTGAGCCGCTTTTTTGCTTACTGCTTCGTAATCTTCACAAACTATTATTCTCATACCTTCACCTACTATTAATTTATTTTGTTATATACTATCTGTCCCTCTACTATTGTAAGGTGACAATTCATATCCTCATCAAATATTGCAATATCTGCATCTTTTCCTATTTCTAAACTACCTTTTCTATTGTCTACACTTATAGATTTAGCTGGATTTAATGATGCTAATTGTATAGCTTCATTTATACCTAAGTCTGTATTTTCAAAGAAGTTATATACTGCTTTGTTTAATGTAAGTACACTTCCAGCTAAAGACCCACTTTCAAGTCTTGCTGCATTATCTTTTACGATTACCTTTTGTCCTCCTAGGTCATACTCTCCATCTTTCATACATCCTGCTCTCATACAGTCTGTTATAAGTATAACTTTGTCTTTACCTTTTGTTTTTAGTACAAACTGGAATAACTCTTTGTTTACATGTATTTTGTCTGCTATTAGTTCACAGTAAACATCTGTCATAAGTGCTAGTCCAACTATTCCTGGTTCTCTGTGATTTAGCGGAGTCATTGCATTAAATAAATGCGTTATATTAGAAACTCCCTTTTCCACATACTTTTTACCAAGTTCGTATGTACATTGTGTATGACATATAGATAATGTAGTATCTGATTTTTCCTTAATTTCTTCAGTGAAAGAAAAATCATCATCCATTTCTGGTGCATAAGATATTATTTTTATTGAATCTATATAATCTTTTACAAAATTATAACTTGGCTTAATTATAAAATTAGAATTTTGAGCTCCTTTATATTTTACATTTATAAATGGACCTTCCATATGTGCTCCTAATACTCTAGCTCCACCTATTGAACTTTTCATTGCAAGGCTTATTCTATCAAATGCTTTATAAATATCTACTGTATCCATTGTCATAGTAGTTGGTAAATAAGATGTTACTCCATTTTTGCAAAGTGATTTACTTATGTTTGGTATAGCGTCATCATTGTCATCCATAGTGTCACTTCCATTGCTACCATGAACATGTATATCTATAAGGCCTGGAGATACATATTTCCCATTTGCATCAATCAATTCACAATCCTTTGGAGCCACGTCACAGATATCTACAATTTTTTCATCAAAGAGTAATACTTTATTTTCTAAAATACTATTTTCTTGAACTATTTTTCCATTAATTATTGCCTTCATATTATTCACCACCTAATCAGTTAGTACAATTTGATATTGATGTTTATCACTTGTAAATATAGATATTGTATATTCTAATACTTCATCTTCTTGTGTATAAACAACTCTATCAAATTTTAACGCTAAAGAATTTATTTGTTGATTTAAGCTTTGTGCGTCTACTTTGTTTAATATTATTGGTTCTACTGTTTGAACTGCTTTTTTTGTTTTATAATTATATCTTTCCTTAAATAATGTATATAGAGAATTTTCTTCTACTAATTTTGCATTTAAGTCCGGACACATTTCTTGTGGTATATATACGGTTTCTAACGCAAATGGGTCTCCATCAATTATTCTAAGCCTTTTTATTTCAAAGATTAATTCATCTTCATTGCTTATATTTAATTTTTCCCTAATACATTTATTTTGAGTTTTAATTTCAAATTTCAAAATTTTATTTTTAACACTCAAATTTTTTTCTCCCATAACTTCTGTAAAACCTTTTAGGTTTTGAAACTTATGTTTTTGTTTTTTATAGGCTACAAAAGTGCCTTTTCCTTGCCTTCTTTCTAAAACACCTTCGTTTACCAGATTTAAGATAGCTTTATTTACTGTCATTCTGCTTACTTCTTGAAGTTTACATAGTTCTCTTTCTGGCATTATGTAAGTTCCTTCAACTAATTCTTTAGTTTCTATCATTGCTTTTATTATTTTGGTTAATTGAATATGAAGAGGTACATCTATATTTCTATCAATTTTTTTCATATATTCACCATCATCTATATTAGTTTTTAATAATTGGTCTATACCAATTGGTCTATACCAATATATTACTCGAAATCATTTTCCTTGTCAACTATTTTATATTTTTTTCCTTATGCTAAACTCAACCTAAATTTTTAATTTAATATACTTTCTATCAATACACAAAAAAATATCCCCAAAACTTAGTTTTGAGGATAAATCTTTTGTAATGACAACTCTATAGGAGGATGTGAGGGGATGGTTGCCATTACAATTTGGTATTATATTATGGTTTTTAAGCTAGTACTTTTATACTTATATAATAACTCTTATATATGAATTTAATGTGAGTTTTCTGTGAATGATTTTTGAATTTTTATTATTTAAATTCAATAGTAAATATAACTGAATTTTCTTTGTTTTTTATGCTGTGATCAAATCCATGAGTTTTAAGTATTTGGCTTACTAAGTACAAACCTAACCCACTTCCCCCTGTTTTTCTAGAACGAGATTTTTCTATTCTGAAAAAGGGGTTGAAAATTTCACTTAAATATTTTTTATCAATAGTTATTCCTGTATTTTCTACTTCTAAATATACTTTATTTTTTGAACTTTTTTTATTGTAAAGTCTAATTATTAAATCCGCTCCTTGTGGCGAGTACTTTATTCCGTTATTTATTATGTTGTTTATTGCTTTTGTAATTCTTTCTTCATCACATTTTACATACATATTTTCTTCAATTTTTAAAATTGTCTTTATATTTTTTTCTTCAATTAAAAATGTTTGTCTTTTTACTAGTTTATTTAACAACTCGCTTAGATTTACATTTTTTAATGATAAATCTGTTTCTAATATTTCACTTTTAGAGATTTCTATCATTTCATTTACTAAATCTCTTAGTTCTTGAGTGCTATCATAAGACTTTTTAAGATATGTATCTCTATCCTTGTATTTTCCAACATTATAAATCATACCTTCTAGTTGTCCACTAATTATAGTTATTGGTGTTTTTAGCTCATGAGATATAGTAGCAACAAAATCTTTTCTTCTATGTTCTGCCTCTCTTTCACTTTCTATTATGTGAATTAAAGGCTTCGTTATAACGTTTGAGTATATATATGCACCTACAATAGCTATTAAGACAGCTATTATTATTATGTAGGGCATTAACTGTCGTATTACATCATTAGCTTCATCTATCGGTTGTAGCGGCATTATTACATCTAAAGTATAAGGAAGTACTGAGTCACTAGTCTGTATTGGAATACGGACTCTATATTCATCTGTAACACTATTTGTTATATACTTATTGTATCTTAAAACAATTACTTCATTCTTTCCATATATAACCCTACCATTTTGATTTCTTAAAACTATTGATAGATTTTGTTCTTTAGCCATATAATAAAGTTTTTCTTCTAAATACTCTGTTGTATATCTTACTGAAGTTTCGGCTAAAGTGGTTAAACTTTTATCTAATAATTCTATTTTATATTTATGATAATATGTTGGTAATAAAAAATATAAGATTAAATATATGATTATTGCTAGTGCTACAAGTAATGTGGTAGTTATTGAAAATAACTTATATCTTATACTCAAGTTTTCCCATTTATCAAATACCCTTCTCAAGTGTATATCCTATTCCTTTTACTGTTTTTATGTAAGGTAATCCTATCTTTTTTCTTATATTTTTTATGTGTGCATCAACGATTCTTGTATCACCATAATAATCATATCCCCATATGTCGTCTAGCAGCCCTTCTCTAGTTATAACTTGAGGATATCTTTCTATTAAACTTTTGAGTATATTAAATTCTTTTAAAGTCAATTCTATAATTTGACTTTCTACTTCTGTTGTATAAGTGCTTAAGTTTAGTTTTAAATTCTCAAAAGATACAGTATCATCATTGCTACTTTTTATGCTTCTTCTTAAAACTGCTTCTACTCTTTTTATAAGCAAATTAAATGAAAATGGCTTAGTTATATAATCATCACATTCTAATTCAAATCCTTTTATTTCATCTCCCTCATCATTTAAAGCAGTTAAAAATATTATAGGTACACTTGATGTATTCCTAATCATTTTACAAACTCCATAGCCATCTAAATTAGGCATCATTATGTCTAAAATTATTAAATCATATTCTGCTTGCTTAAATTTTTGTACACCTTCTAAACCATCATTAGCAAAATCTACTTCATAACCTTCTGAGCTTAAAAACTCTACTATTAATTCCTGTATATTAGAATCATCTTCTATTACTAATATAGATTTACTCATTATGCCACTCCTTTTTCCTTTGTTATTTATTTTAGTTAACCTATTAAACTTGTTATTTATTTTATACTTACTAATTATTTTATATTATTTATGTGAATTTATCATGAAAATATTACTATCCTTCTTTAAGCACATCAATAAAAAATATGAGAATAATAAATAAAGAAATATATGCAAAAAGGTGGTTACTGTGACGAATACCTTTAATGAACCAATATTTCATTAAAGGTATTATCAGCCTTTTTGAGTTCTAAATGTATAATTTTAGAATGAAGGTGGTGTAACTGCGAAGACAACTTCGGCTTCATTAGAAAATTCATTTACCCATTTGTGCTTAGCATGAGGAGGAATCTTAATACTATCTCCAGTATTAAGTAATATAACATCATTCATTAAATAAAGATGAACAGAACCTTTAGTAACATAAGCAACTTCTTCACCTTTATGGTCCATAAGTTCATCAGAAGAATGTGCATTTTGAGGAATTTTCATCATCATAAACTCAATAGATCCATTTAAATTTGGAGAAAGAAGCTCATAAGAAAAGCTATCACTTTCAGGGAAAGTCATTTTCTTACGAGAATCAGCTCTAACTACTAAATCTTTAGTATTGATATCGCTTACAAAGAAATTAAACAAAGGAACTTCAAGAACACTTGCAATACTTTTAATAGTATTTAACGATGGATTTGCAGTTCCTTTTTCTATTTGACTTAATAAAGAAGAAGTAACACCTGATAGAGATGCCAAATCTTTAATAGTTAAATTTTTTGATTTTCTGTATTTTAAAATATTTTGTGAAACATTTACATCATTCATATATAAACTCCTTTTATACGTTACATAAGTTTTTAAATTTAGTGAAATAATAAAGTGTAATTATGTAACCATAGTTGAATAATAATTATAACAATTAAATATAGTATAATCAAATTTAATTGATACCATTAAATAATACTATTGAATGAAATTGAATAAATTATTGACTATAAAAAAACAATATGATAAATTGTATTTAAGAAAATTAAATAATATTAAATCGAATGCAATTTTGAAACATATAAAATGAAAAATTATGAGGTGGAAAATTATGAAAGATACAACTGTACTAAATAAGTCAATACAAGAATGGGAAACAGAATACCCACTATTAAAAGAATTAAGAAACCTAGAAGAAGTTACTTGGATAAGCAAAAAGCATACAAACTTTGAAGAAGGTATGAAAAATGTATCTTTAAAT
>NZ_JBOFOR010000305.1:0-16304 GCF_051659545.1 Romboutsia sp.
GTTCTAATGATATATTATTTGACATATTTATGCCCCCTTTGGAATTTATAGGTATTTATATTTACACCTATTTAATAAATATTATGTATTTGTGAATTAAATTGTTACTTTTTGCTTAAAAAAAGGAAGTAATGAAAATAATTTTATAATGGTATAGAGAGTTGAGGTTACAGTATTTTAAAGGTTATTAGTTTACATAATATGAAATATAAATTGTTAAAATTACGTTAAGTGTGATATAATAAGTTTTATGAATAATTCCAATATAAAATAATTAAAGCATAACAACAGTGAAAGGTTGTGAAATATATAATGATAGAAATTAAAAATATAACTAAAAAAGCATCAAATAAAACAATACTCGATGATATTACAATGACAATCGAAGAAGGTACATTAGTAGTTTTAGTAGGACCAAGTGGATGTGGAAAGACCACGACCCTTAAGCTTATAAATAAGCTAATAAAACCTACCTCAGGTGAAATATATATAGATGATAAGCCCATATCTAAAGAGAATACCATTGAACTTAGAAGAAAAATAGGATATGTAATTCAAAATACAGGTCTTTTTCCACATCTAACAATCAAAGAAAATATCGAATTAATACCAAGACTTAAAAAAGAAAAAACAATAGAAGAAATAGAAGGAAATACAGTCGAACTTTTAAAAATGGTGGATTTAGAACATGACCATTATATAAATAAATACCCCTCAGAACTTAGTGGAGGTCAACAGCAACGAGTTGGTGTGGCAAGAGCACTAGCAACTGATGCAGATATAATATTAATGGATGAGCCTTTTAGTGCACTAGATCCAATTACTAGAACATCACTTCAAGAACAATTATATACACTTCAATACGAGCTAAAGAAAACAATAGTATTTGTAACCCATGATATGGATGAAGCTTTAAAAATAGCTGACAAGATATGTATTATGAACAATGGAAAAATAGCTCAATATGATACTCCAGAAAACATCTTAAGAAATCCCGCAAATGATTTTGTCAAAGACTTCATAGGAATAGATAGAGTTTGGAATAATCCAGAATATATAAAAGCAAAAGATATTATGATAAAAGAGCCAATATGTGTCAAACCATCAAGAACAATAATTCAAGGAATCGAGATAATGAGAACTAGTAAGGTAGATAGCTTATTAGTAGTAGATAAAGATGGTAAATTAAAAGGAATAGTTACTTCAAAAGATATTAAATTAAATGTCAATAAAAGTGAGCCCTTAGAAAATATAATGACCACAGAGGTATTATTAGTAAATGAAGAAGATAACTTAGTAGATATATTAAATGTTATGAATGAACATTCGGTAGGATATATACCTGTAGTTTCACAAGATGAGAAACTAGCAGGATTAATTACAAGAAGTAGTTTACTTTCAGTTTTAAGTGGACAATTCATAGAAGGTGAGGTAAATATACTTGGATAAAATTATACAATTATCAATGCAACATATCAGTCTTACAGTTACAGCTATTTTAGTATCAATACTAATTGGGATACCACTAGGTATAATTATTTCTAGAGTAAAACCAATAGCAAAAGGTGTACTAGGCTTTGTAAATATAGTACAAGCTGTACCGTCAATGGCGTTACTTGGATTACTTGTTCCAATATTAGGAATAGGAAGCAAACCTGCCATATTCGCAGTTGTAATATACTCTTTACTTCCAATAGTAAAAAATACCTATATAGGTCTATCAAGTATTGACCCAGTAATATTAGAATCAGCAAATGGAATTGGTCTTACTAGAAACCAAACCTTGTTTAAAATACAACTTCCACTAGCCCTACCTATAATTATGGCAGGAATTAGAATATCATCAGTAACAGCAGTAGGACTTATGACTTTAGCCGCATTTATTGGTGCTGGAGGATTAGGATATTTAGTTTTCTCAGGAGTACAGACTGTAAACACTGCTATGATATTACAAGGTGCAATACCTTCGTGTATACTTGCCTTAATAGTAGACTTTATATTTAGTAAAATAGAAGTTGCAGTTACACCAAAAGGATTAAATCCTAAAGACTCTAAAAAGAATTATACCTCTCTTAAAGTAATAGTATCAATTGTGGTAATAGTAGCATTAATATCAGGAATATCAATGTTTTCTAATAAAAAAGATACAATTGTAATAGGTAGTAAAAACTTTACAGAGCAATTAATATTAGGAAATATGTATGCAGACTTAGTAGAAGAACATACAGATTTAAAAGTTGAAAGAAAATTAAACTTAGGTGGTTCTATAGTAGCCTTTAATGCTTTAAAAGAAAATGAGTTAGATATGTACGTTGATTATACAGGAACCATGCTAATAAACATATTAAAGGAAGAGCCTATAAAAGATGGTGAAAAAGCTCATGATTATGTAAAGAAGGAAATGAAAGATAGATATGATTTAGAGTTGTTAGATTCTATAGGTTTTAGTAATACTTATACCTTAGCTATGATGCCTGATGTAGCAGAGAAATACAATATAAATACTATATCGGACCTTAAAAATAATATTAATAATCTTGTAATATCTCCTACTTTAGAGTTTGAAAATAGAGTAGATGGATTATCAGCTTTGAGTGATGAGTACGAGATGGATTTCAAAAATATAAAGGCAATGGATGGAGCTATTAGATACAATGCCTTAACAAGTGGAAATTCTCAAATTATAGATGCCTTTTCAACAGATGGACTTATTAAAAAGTTTAATTTAAAGGTTTTAGAAGATGATAAAAACTTCTTTGTTCCTTATCATGCATCTCCTTTAGTAAATGGAAAAACTTTAAAAGAATATCCAGAATTAGTAGAGGTGTTTAATATGTTAGATGGTAAAATAGATGAAAAAACTATGATAGACCTTAATTATAAAGTAGATGAATTAGGTAAGTCACCAGAAGAGGTTGCAAATAAATTTTTAATAGAACAAAAGCTTATTAATTCTTAAGAATTTGAATAATAGGTATTAGAATCATATAAATAGACCAGCTAATCCTAGAATTAAAAGAACCATTATTATATAATATAGGCAAGTAAATATTTATAATATCATATAAAGGGGATTGAGAATACATGAAAAAAGCTTGGAAAATAGCACAATACGCATTGTTTATTTTAACATTTGCAATTACTATTTTTGTGATTTTTTTTAATCGTAATCTAGGATTAATAATTAGAGGTGTTTTACTTACTTCATTCTTTGGCACAATTATTTTAGAGGATAAGTTAGGAAATCAATCTGAATTTTCAAGAAATGCATTTCAAGTATTTAGAGCAATAGCAATAATAGCAGTATTTTTAGTAGATTTTAAATTTTAATATTCTAAACGTTGGAAAATATATTTTATAGAAAAAATACCTAATATAAATAAGAGATAGCAGTTGCTATCTCTTATTTATATTGTTTTACTTTTTAATCAGTGTCATCTTCTACATACTCAAGTATATTAGGACTTAGGGATAAAATCAACAAGTTTCCAAATGAATTAACTGGTGGTCAACAACAACGAGTGGCAATAGCTAGGGCATTAGCAAATAAACCAGAAATAATATTTGCAGATGAACCCACAGGAAATTTAGATAGTAAGACTACAGATGAGGTTATAAAACTTTTGAAAAGTTGTGTAGAAGAGTTTGGACAAACTTTAATCATGATTACACATAATGATGATATAGCAAAATTATCAGATAAGTGTATAAAAATTCAAGATGGTGCAGTACTATAAACTAGGTCACAATTTTAATATATTATGAATTAAGAGGTAGAAGCATATCGTATTGATATGCTCCTACTTTTTTACCGAATATTTAAATAAGAAAAATTTAACAAGTAAAAATAAATTGTGCTATCCTTATAATATATAAATTATCAGGGGTGGTATAATGGAAGATTTAAAATTAAAAATTGAAAAACACTATGAAAATTATGATGAAGACAATAGACTAATCAAAGACAAATCCCACAGCATAGAATTTATCACAAGTACAACTTATCTTAATAAATACTTATCAAATAATCAAAAAGTCCTAGAGGTAGGAGCAGCCACAGGAAGATATTCATTTTATTATTCACAAAAAGGTTGTAAGGTTACAGCTTTAGAAATATCTCAAAAACATATAGAAATAATGAAGAATAAATTAAAAACTACAGACTTAGAATTAGAAATAGTGCAAGGAAATGCTTTAGATTTAAAACAATATGAAGATGAAAGTTTTGATACAGTACTTTGTTTAGGTCCAATATACCATTTAAAGCCAAAAGAAAAGACAACGGTAGCAGTTGAAGTTAAGAAAGATTTAAAACTAAAATTAGAAGAGTACACATATAATATAAGCGAGAAAAATAATGATAAATACTATAAAAATTATACTATTTTTATCAATGAAGCTAAATATAATATTGAAGAATACCAGAATATTGAGGAACGAAACGGAAGAAATTTAATTTTTTAAACCGTATGTTTTGTATGTATGACTATAATTGGAATACTAGATATATTATATACTAGATTAGAAAAGAAAATTAAGTTAGAAGAAAATGAGGCATATCAAGATAAATGTAAAGTAATAAAAAGAATTAGAATGGTTGTGTTTATTATATATATGGTATGTGGAATATATTTTGTGTTACATCATTAATTTGATGGTGTAAATAAATGACAAAAATAAATTAATAACCCAGTAGCTTTTATATAAACTATATATACGTGAACCTTTTAGTAAGAGGGAAATAAATTTCCCTCAAAACCTGAGGTGGATGAAATTTGACGGGCTTGTAAAGCTCGTGCTAATTCAAATTTATTCTCTATATACATAGTATAAGCAATCTTTCTCAAAGTTAATTAAAGATTGATAGTTATGGTTTCTTAAATTATTTACTAATTCTTTATAAGGATAAGCTATATAAACTTCAGATTCATTAGGTCTATCTTTACTTAGGAAATAATTTACACAATCATTGATTGAATCAAAGGTGTTATCAATACTTATTATACAAGGATAGGGTTTCATTTTTACTATACATCTATGTCCATTGATTTTTATTAAGGCATTATCTTTTACTAATTCATCATAAGTTTCTTTGCATAAATTATAGTAAGTATATCCATAGATAATTTTATTATTAGAATATCTAAAATAATCTAAATCTTTAAATTCATTATAAGATATGTTCCATTTTTCCACATTATAATCATCACTATCTATATTTTTATCTAACTTACTAAGTTCTTTAAAAGCAACTAAACAACTTTGTTCTAATTTGAAATTTTTAGCTTCCATCATATTTATACTAGCGGTAGATTCTTTATGTGTACACATAGCAATATTGGTTATTTTTCCTTTTTTTAAATCTTGGCAAGCTATATCAAAAAGCCTGTCGCTAATGCTATGTGCAAACTTTTGTCCTCTATAATCTACATGTACTCTAAGACCTTCAAGCCACCCTTGCTTATCTTTAAGGATAGTATATTTACCAACTGCAACTATTTTTTCATCATGTACAATACCTAAGAAACAGCCCTCTTTGTCATCTACCCATTTATGAAAAATACTAGGTAAATAATCGCTACCATCCCAAATTTTCTTTGATATATCTACTATGTCATCATAATCATCATGTGTAAGTACTTTATAATTCATATTTTGACTCCTTTTCGTATATTTATATTTTGACTGACTTATACTGGCTTTTAAAATCCCTATTTTAAATTAAGCTCTTTTTTAACATTTTCAATTCTTTTTTTTCTATAATAATTATCAATTTTTCTTTGTCCACATAAATATTTATCCATGACATCGGCATCTTTTATAAGCTCTTCATAATCAGTACCGATTGTGGACTTGTTAGTATGTTCTTCAATGGCACTACAGATTGTATTTATTTCATTAATAGTAAATAGCCTTGTGTCAGATAAAATTTTTTGAGCTTCTTTTGCGCCAACTTGTCCATGACTATCTTCTAAAATATTGTACTTTATCCTTCCTATATCATGTAAACATCCAATTATACTTGCTATTTCAATATTAAGTCCTCGAATATTTGCTAATATCTGAGCGATTGATGCTACTCCATAAGAATGTGTGTATTCACTCTTTTTAATTTGTGCTAGATCCTTAATTTCATCAACGGTAATATCTTCTATGCAATTATCTACTATGTCTCTAATTAAATAAAATCTATCCATGTTATAATACCTCCATATATTAATAAATTATAATACAATTTTTAGCAAGATGGGAACTTTGTTTTCCTCAATCCCACAACAAATTGTGATAAAGTGTCTAAATATGGCAATAGGAATAAAAAGTTTGACATAAAACTAAATAAGATGTAGAATTAGTTTGACGTAAAACTAATTTCACATTGTATTGCAGGAGGAAAAATGAATTATATAGACGGAAGTTATATAGGAATTGGAAGAGGATATGCAGGCGATATAAAGCTTAATGTTATAATATTAGATTCTAAAATAAAAGATATAGATGTTATAGAGCATAACGAAACAAAAGTAATATCTGATCCAGCATTTGAACATGTTATAAAACATATAATAGAAAAAAACACCATATTAGTTCCAAATGTATCAGGATGTTCTATGACAAGTAGAGGAATAAGAGAAGTCGTTAAAGATGCATTAATTAAAGCAGGAGCTGATAAAACAGAACTAGAGGCATTAATACTAGATGCAGAACTACTAGAAAAAATAACTAGTGGAAAAACTAGAAGATTAAAAGATATACAAGAGTGTGATGTTGTAGTTGTAGGCGGAGGTGGTGCAGGACTTAGTGCAGCCATTGAAGCAAGAGCAAATGGAGCGAATGTTGTATTACTAGAAAAAATGAATAATATAGGTGGAAATACACTAGTATCAATGGGTGGAGTAAATATTCCACAAAATGATGAGCAAAAACAAAAGAGCATAATTGATTCAAAAGAAAGTTATCGTGAAGATATATTAGTAGGTGGAGATAATAAATGTAATGTAGACCAAGTTGATATATTAGTAGAAAATGCATTACCAACATATAGATGGTTAAAAGAGTTTGTAAATGTAGAATTTAAAGAAGATAAACTTATACACTTTGGTGGACATAAAGTACCGAGAGCATCTGTATTCAAGGGAAAATATGCTATAGAACTTATACAAAAGTTAAGGGAAAAAGCTCAAGAGTTGGGTGTAGATATAATAACAGGTGTTGAGTGTAAAAACTTAATTTGTGAAGATGATAGAATTACTGGAGTTAGTAGTATATTTGATAATAGAGAAGTAGTATTTAAGACAAAATATGGTGTTATATTAGCAACAGGTGGATTTAGTGGAAATATTGAAATGAGAAAAAAATATGACCCAAGTTTAGATGAAAGATATAAAACTACTAATGTTAGTGGAGTAACAGGACAAGGTCATGAGATGTGTGAGAAAGTAGATGCTAAGTTTGTAGATATGAATTATATTCAAACATTCCCAATAAGTAACCCAATAACAGGAGAGCTATCTCATGTAGGTGGAGCTAGATTTGACGGTGCAATACTTGTAAATAAAGAAGGTAATAGATTTGTTGAAGAATTAGAAAGAAGGGATGTTGTATCTGAAGGTATACTAAATCAAACTTCAAATAGAGCATACTTAATATGGTCAAAAGAAGTGGAATCTATAAATGAGGGTGTATCTACAAATAGTGGTGAAGTTAAGCGACTAGAAAAAGATAATTTATTTAAAAAGTTTGAAACTATAGAAGAGGCTTGTGATTTCTTTGATATAAATTATTCTAATTTAAAAGAAACACTAAATAAATATAATTCATATGTAAATAATAATAAAGATGAAGATTTTAATAGAAGAGGGCAACTAATATTGATAAAAGAAGGACCATATTATGTGCAAATAGTAGCACCAGCAGTTCATCATACAATGGGTGGTGTTAAAATAAATGATAAAAACCAAGTACTAAGAAATGATGAAAGTATTATAAAAGGGTTATATGCAGCTGGTGAAATAGTTGGAGGAACTCATGGAACTAACAGGCTAGGTGGAAATGCTATAACAGAAATATTGGTATTTGGAAAAAGATGTGGAAAAAGTATAGTAGATAACAAATAATTCAGACTTATAAACTAAAGGAGACGGAAAATGAACGTTTTAGAAGCAATATATGCACGTAAGAGTGTAAGAAAATATACAGAGGAAACAGTACCAAAGGAAGATATATTAAAAATGATAGAAGCAGCAACACAAGCTCCTTCTCCAAAACACCAACAAAACTGGAACTTTGTAGTACTTACTAATCGTGATGTAATAAATAAAATGGCTGATATAGTAACTGAAAGTCATGAGAAGTTAGCTGATATGGCAAAAAATGAAAAAGATAAAAAAATACACATGAGTGTAATAAAATATTACACATGTTTTAGAAATGCACCTGTAGTAGTAATGGTGTATGGTTCAGAATACAAAATGATAGAATATAAAATATTAAAAGACAATGATGCACCTAAGGAAGTTCTAGATATGTTAGTTTCTCCTCAATCAGCAGCACAAGGAATTGGTGCAGCAGTTGAAAACTTCTTATTAGCAGCAACACAAATGGGATATGCAACTTGCTATATGACAGGTCCAACACATGCTAAGACTCAGATAGAAGAACTGATAGGGTTTGATAAACCAGGGTTTGAGTTAATGTCGATGATATCTTTAGGTGTAGCTGAAGAACAGACATCTCCAAAGCCACCTCGTAAGCCTCTTGAGGATGTAGTAACATTTATAGACTAAATACAAAATAAAGAAGAACCTCCAATGACTTGAGGTTCTTCTTTATTTGTATTTTTCATTTTCAATTTTAAAATTAGAACTAAGTTTTCTAAGCAATCTTAAAAACTCTTCTTTTTCTTCATCTGTAAAGTTTTTATAAGCGGTTTCTTTGACTTGAGATGATATAAAGTTAAATTTATCTTCAATAGCTCTAGATTTTTGAGTTAAACTTATATAAGTAACTCGCCTATCTAGAGTAGATTGCTCTTTTTCTAGATAACCTAAATTTATAAGTTTATTTACTAATGAAGTTACTGTAGATTTATCTTTACCAATTTTTTTAGCTATTTCTTTCATAGTAAGTTTTCTATCACTTTCATAAAGTGCAGTTAATATATTACCATGGGTTGGTATAAGGTCGTTCAAGTCATTTTCTTTTAATTTATTTTCAATAAACTTTATCATATTAGCTTTAGTTCTACTAATAAAATAAATAATATATTTATCATTCATGTTAAACCTCCAAGATTAGTGAAGTTAAAATATTTTATTTATATATAATAACATATTTTAAGAAAAATATATATTTAAGTTAAAATTAGCTAACGGAAAAATTTAATAAATAATATAGAACTTTAAACATTACTACGGGAAACTAAAAGAGACTGAAAGTATGATTTATGTTATTTACACTTCTATTTATACATAGACTTTAAGTAAATAGATGATTTTAAGTCTATGAAATAAAAAGGAGCAACTAAATAGTTGTCAAAAATATACGCAAACATACACTAACGTATACAAATATATTTTTGAATAATAAGGCTCCCTACATTCGGAAAGAGTGTAGAGTGATAGATAGAATCTATCCAAAACTCCTTTAATTGCTGGAAGTTCCTAAAGCTAACTAAACCACAACATAAGGATGAAATAAGCCTAGGTGTGAAAGTTATCGCCTACGCGGTCGCTTAAAGGTTACGAAAGTAGAAAAAATTAGTTAGATGGCATAAGGTTAAATCCTAAGTGCTTTAAAAATGGATAATCAGCAGCGAAGTCCTAAATAGGGAAACGTTCAACGACTAGAGAGAAATCTCGTACACTAAAGTTAGTGGAAATGGGGAGCATCCAAGTATTTGGATGGTGATATAGTCTGTGCTTATGTGAAAGCATAAGAAGTTCATAGGAGAACTGGTTAGGAGTAATGAACCTAATTGAACACTCTAAAAATATATACAAATAAAATATTTAAATTAAAAGGTAATTATTAAAAAATGTGCTAGTAATATTTCAGATAATAACTGTATTTAAGTAACGTATTGGTAGAATGAAATTTTAAGGTTTTATATTAAAACATATTTTAAAATACGAATAATTAATTTTATATTACAAAAACTATTATTACAAACATATGGTCGATATAACAAACTAAAGGACGGTGATAATAGTGGATACTGTGATCAAGAATATTAAACAATATTCATATATATTAGATAAAGAGACTCTAAATGAATTACTGTATATAGGAAGTAAATATATGAAAGTTAAAAACTATATATATTCAAGATACAGTGGAATAAACAGTATCCTACTATTAGGAAAAGACCGAAAAATTAGAGATGAATATGTAATGACTAAATTTTATGAGCAATGGAAATTACCGGCTAGGTATTGGAAGTTAGGTTTAAGCGAAGCTATATCGAATATAAAGTCTGGTTGGAGCAATATAAAATTAAGAATTAAAGCTCAAGTTAAAGAAAATGATAACTTGAAAAATGATGATAAACACTATATAAACTATATTTTAAAATCAAATGAACTTTATCATAGTATATTAACAAGAAAAGAAATAGAAATTCCGAAAGTATTTAAAGATAAGGAATTAAATTATCAATACCTAAATAATTTAATTAGAAGATATACAAGAAAATATAAAAATAAGATTCCTTATTCTAATAAAAATACAACTTTTTCAATAGATACAGGATTATATTCATACAAAGAAGGATATATAAATATAACTTGTGCGAAGAAAGGAAAAAGGCTACCTATAAAATTAACTGATAGAAATATAAGAAATAATACTCTCAAAGTTAAAATTATAGATGATAAACTAGAAATTCATTGTCCTTTAAAAGTTGAAACTAAAAAACATAAGGATTTTGTAAATACTATTGGAATTGATAAAGGATATAAATATTTATTTGCAGTATCAAGTGGAAAGCTTTATGGAGAAAACCTAAATCACTATCTAAATAAAGAGACTGAGCGATTAAATAAAATTAATAGCACTCGAAATAGATTTTATGCTCTATATAAAAAGAATTTAGAATTAGGCAATATAAATAAAGCTAACAATATATTAGAAAATAATTTAGGAAAAACAAAATACATCAAAAATAAATTAAAGCATGACAAAACTGTTAAATCATATATAAATTACTCACTAAATCAATTAATAAAAGAAGAGAAACCAAAGGAAATAGTAATGGAAAACTTAGATTTTGTTAATTGGAATAATATTTATCCTAAAAGTATAAAACGTAAGCTATCAAGATGGATAAAGGGATATATAAAAGAAAGAATTGAGTATAAATGTGATTATAACAATATAAATTATACTTATATAAATCCAGCTTATACAAGCAAAGTATGCAATATATGTGGACGTTTTGGTAAAAGAGATAATGATGTATTTGAATGTAGCAATTGTGGTAAATTACACTCTGATATAAATGCAAGTAAAAATATATTAAATAGAAAATATGATGAAGAAATTAGTTTATATACAAAGTTTATAAAAGTAAAAAGTATTTTAGAAAATAGATTAAGTATAAATAATTAAATTTAAATATACATTTATTTAATCACAAATATGTGTACCTCATTAATATGAAGCATGTATTTTATCGTAGAATACGAGGGTTAAATACGATATATAAAGCTTTAAAATTTCATTCTATTAAGTGAAACTTAAAATACGGTTGTAGGATAAAGTGTATAAAAGCACTTAACTGGTACATCCAAGACTTAAAACTATCAAAAGATAGAAAAAGTGCGAATTATCTAAGAGATTTATATTAAATTACTCAATATGAGTACACTTGTATATGTTTTTAGAACCAGTGAGTTATATGATGTTTCTACAAAGCTCTATCTTAATACCAGTAATAGTATGTATAGTAGTATTAATCTTATTATTTAGTGGCTATGTTAAAGCACCAACTGATAAAGCCTTTATAATATCAGGCTTTAGAAAACAGCCTAAAGTTGTAATAGGAAGAGCGACAATAAAAGCACCATTTCTAGAAAGAAAAGACGAACTGACATTACAATTAATACAAATAGACGTTAAAACTGCTAGCACAGTACCTACAGCAGACTATATAAATGTAAAAGTAGATTCTAATGTTAACGTAAAAGTAGGTAGTAGTGAAGAGTTAATAAAATTATCCGCGCAAAATTTTTTAGGCAAGGATACTAACTACATAGCTAGTGTAGCAAGAGAAGTGTTAGAAGGAAATGTTAGAGAAATAGTAGGCACAATGAGATTAGAAGATATGGTAAAGGATAGAAAAAAATTCGCTGAAGCAGTAAAAGAAAATGCAGAGCCAGACTTAAATGCCATGGGACTAGAACTAATAAGCTTTAATGTTCAAAACTTCATAGATGACAATAAAGTAATAGACAACTTAGGTATAGATAACATAGTAACTATACAAAAAAATGCAGAAATAGCTAGAGCAAATTCTGAAAAAGAAATAGCACAAGCTAAATCAAAGGCTGATAAAGAAGCCAATGATGCTAGAGTAACTGCAGAGCAAGATATAGCTATAAAAAATAATGAACTAGCACTAAAGCAATCAGAATTAAAAATAAAAGAAGATGAGAAAAAAGCAGAAGCAGATGCAGTATATAAAATAACGGAAGAAATACAAAGAAAAAGACTAGAAACTACTAAAGCAGATGCAGATATAGAAAAGCAAGAAAAAACAATAGCTATAAGGGAAAAAGAAGCATTAGTAAAAGAAAGAGTGCTTGAAGCTGAAATCAAAAAACAAGCTGAAGCAGATAAATATAAAAGAATGCAAGAAGCAGATGCAGAGGCATATGAAAAGCAAAAAGAAGCAGATGTAGAACAATATAAAGCTAAAAAAGAATATGAAATATTAAAAGAAAAAGCGGAAGCAGAATTAATAGCAGAGCAAAAGAAGGCAGAAGGTATAAGTGCAGTAGGTAAGGCTGAGGCTGAGGCTATAAGGGCGAAACTTTTAGCTGAAGCAGAAGGTCTTGATAAAAAGGCAGATGCTATGAATAAGATGCAACAGGCTGCAGTAATAGAAATGGTAGTTGAAAAGTTACCTGAGATAGTTAAAAATGCAGCAGCGCCCCTTGCAAATGTAAATAGTATAACTATGTATGGTGAAGGTAACGCTGCTAAGATGGTGGGGGACATTATGACTACTACTGATAAGATAATAAAAGGATTAGAAGGTTCAATTGGCTTAGATATTAAATCATTAATATCAAGTGCTTTAGATAGTAATGTGTCAAAATATGAATTAGATGACGCTATAGATTATAATAATGTGGAATCTAATAAAGGTGAATAAGTATAAATAAATACAGTGTTTATTAATATTTTAAAAATTTTAGATAGGAGCTAATGCTCCTATTTTTGTGGTATATAGGACTTTATATGTTGGAGTACTACAAAGTCTCTTAAATTAGATACTACGTTATATTTAGATATTACTAATATTGAAATAAAAGATAGGCTATATGTATTTAATAAATTTATTGAAATATACCTAATAATCGTATACATTTTATAATAGAAAATAGTATTCGCTACTAAACCATTTCTTTAGTTAAATACACTAATACAGATATGGGGAATAAATCAAATAATTTTAAGTATATTATTATAACATTGATAAAAAAGATATAACAATGAGGAGAATATAAATGAAGACTATTGGTTTAATTGGTGGAATGAGTTGGGAATCATCACTAGAGTATTACAGAATAATAAATGAAGAAGTAAAAAATATACTTGGAGGAAGCCACTCTGCTAAATGTTTAATGTACTCCTTTGATTTTCAAGAAGTAGAAAAACTTCAACATGAAGGCAAATGGGAACAACTAGAAAAAGAAATGATTTTGCAAAGTAATAACTTAAAAAAAGCAGGTGCAGACTTTATAGTTATATGTACTAATACAATGCATTTAATGGCACCACAAATAGAAAAAGCAACGGGTCTTAAGGTATTGCATATAGCAGATGTAACAGGGGAAGAAATTATTCAAGAGGAATTAGACAAAGTTGCTCTTTTAGGAACGAAATTTACCATGGAAGGAACTTTTTACAGAGAAATTTTAGAAAAAAAGTATAATATAGAAGTTATAATTCCTTCTAAAGAAGATAGAGAGATAGTTCATAATATAATTTACAATGAACTTGTAAAAGGAATAATAAGTGATTTTAGCAGAAAAAAATATCTTGCTATAATAAAAAAGTTAGAAAAAGAAGGTGCGCAAGGGGTGATTTTAGGCTGTACAGAAATACCATTATTAGTGAAACAAAGTCAAGTATCAATACCTGTCTTTGACACTACAGATATTCATTCTAAAGCAGCAGTAAGATATGCACTAGAAGATTAAATATAAAAATAAATTACCATATTAAATAAAATAATATAACCTTAAATCGTTTAGATTATACGATTTAAGGTTATATTGTTTTACTATAAATTAAATATAATGTCTATATACATTTTTTTAAAGTTTCTATCTTATCATTTAAACTCTCTAAGTATTCAATTCTACGTTCATATTGTTTTACTGTTAGTGAACTTAACTGAGATTGACTGTACAGAACTGCAGAGTTTTCAAGTTCACTAAAATTCTCAAACTTCAAATCTAAATTATTTTCTTTTGAGTAGTCGTTTAGAATCTTTATAGATTCTTTAACTTTCATAAAATGTTTCTTATGAAGCATAACAAAAGGTGTCATAAGCAAAAATATGATACCACCCGTATACATAAATATAAATAAACTCCATTTTGATTTTTTTATGTGATTTTGTATGATATTAAAATCGTTTTTTATATTTAACATATAAGCCCCCCTGATTTCTATATTCTCAAAATATAACAATTACATACTTATTTTTATTATAGCACTGTTTTAAAGATTAATTTAAAACAGTGCTATATTTTGTAAAATTTAAAATATTTTAAAATTTTATGTGAAAAATATTTTAAATCATGCTACCTTTGAATTATAGGAAGAAAAATATGGAAGGTGGTATAAACGTGAAAATAGAAAAGATAGAAAAGTGCAGAGTTGCATATATGAGAAGAGTGGGAGCTTATGGATTCGAAAACTTTGCTTTAATGGAAAAGCTTAAACAATGGGCATCAGAGAAAAAATTATTAAATGAAGGTGATATCTATGCTATAGCACAAGATAATCCAGAGTTTACACCTTCACAAAACTGTCGATATGATGTTTGTATAATAATATCAAAGGATTACGAGCTTGATAATTTAGTAGAGGAAGCAGAGTTATCTGGTGGAGATTATGCTGTTTATAAAATTGATCATACATCAGAAGATGTGCAAAAAGCTTGGGGTGAAATATTTAGAGATTTATATGAAAAAGGATACACAGTTGATAATAAACCTACTATGGAAAGATATTCAAAAGATATGATTGATAATGGATATTGTGAAATATGTGTACCTATAAAATTAGCCATGAACTAAAGGGGAGGAAATGTAATGTTAGATAATAAGGGGTTTGATTTATGGGCAAAAGAGTATGATAAAAGTGTTGAAAAAAGTTCCAATGAATATCCATTCGATGGTTACTATGAGGTATTAAATTATGTCTATAATTCAGTTATAAACAAAGAATCTAAGAAAATACTAGATGTAGGCTTTGGAACTGGATTATTAACTAGTAAATTATACGAAGATGGAGCTAACATATTTGGAATAGATTTTTCAAAAGAGATGATAGATATAGCAAAGGAAAAGATGCCGAGTGGAGTTTTTATTCAAAGAGATTTTAACTTAGGTATACCATTAGAATTAAAATCTGAAAAATTTGATTATATTATATCTTCTTATGCAATTCATCATTTAAGTAATGATAAAAAAGTAGAATTTATAGCACAGTTAAAAGACTTATTAAATGAAAATGGAAGTATAATAATTGCGGATGTAGCATTTAGAACAGAAGAAAATTTACTTAAATGTAAAAGAGAGAACTTAAACAAATGGGATGAAGATGAAATATATATGGTTGAAGATAACGTAGTACCAGCATTATATAAAAATAATATAAAGGCAAAGTATACACAAATATCTTCTTGTGTGGGGATTTTAGAAATTTATTAAAATATATATATTCTAATAGAGTTTCTACATTCTTACACATAGTCTATCTATTGTATTTGTAGGAACTTTATTTATTTCATCGATAAATTTATTTATTGCTGTTTTTACTACAGCGATACTAGAAAAAAATCTGTTATT
>NZ_JBOFOR010000306.1:0-15410 GCF_051659545.1 Romboutsia sp.
ACAACTTTAAGGTAGTAGTGGCGAAGACACCGTCTATTTTGCTTGGCTTTGTAACAACCTCTGATTATATCGTTTAGGTGTGATTAAGTCGTTAGCCACCAAGAATCCCTCTGCTTTAGCTGTAGGGAGTGTGTCAAATAATATATGATAAAGACGTGATATTAAAAGAAATGATACAAAGTAAATTATCTGGTTCAGGTATAGTGATAAATTGAGAAATACACACTGAAAAATCTAACTTTGCTGGAAAAATTGCATATATGCCTATTGGTATTGATTGGATTAATATAGACTATTATGATAGTGAAAAAATTAGTTAGATGGCGATATAGTCTGTACTTATTTGAAAACATAAGAAGTTCATAAGAGAATTAATTAGGAGTAACGAACCTAATTGAAGACTCTAAAAATATATATAAATAAAAGAATAATTTGAGAAGTATTACAAATAATATTAGTATCTAATGACCAGTAAGGGTAAATCACTTGTGGAGCTTTTACTGCACTCATAGCGAGGCATTAGAGAATACAAGAAAATATTATTTTAAAATACGGTTGTAGGATCAATTTGAATAATTAAATTAACTGGTACAACCAAGGCTTAAAACTATCAAAAGATAGAAGAAGTGTGAATTATTTAATAAATTTATATTAATTTACTTAATATGAGTATATTTGTATATGTTTTTAGAACCAGAATGGGATATGCAACTATAGGAATTATTTTTAATGTTTATTTCCTCAGAAAAAGTTAGTAGAGTATGTAAATATAATCAGTATGAAGAAGCAATTTAAAAATAGACTCTCTATGTATAGAAATTAAAATACCCCTATAGATTAGATGTTTTATAAAACTATCTACTCTATAGGGGTATTTTGTGTATAATTAAAACATTGTAAAAAATTATCTCTTCAATAGATAACTTGATAAAAAGATAGAAAAAATAAAAATATTAAAACTTTTATATAAAGATAGTTCGTCTATATATATGTAATGAAAAGGAGGCTTCCGTGAAAGATGAATTTAATAATATTAAATAAAAAGAAAAAAGAAAAAGTATTTACTGACTATGTAATTCAAAATAGAAATTCATTTTATAAAGTAGCATATACCTATGTAAAAAATGAAAATGATGCACTTGATATAGTTCAAGAGGCAATATTAAAAGGATTATCTAAATTAAAATCACTAGAAGATATAAATTATATAAAACCATGGTTTTACAAAATATTAATAAACACTTCAATAGACTATATAAGAAAAAATAGAAAATATATTAATCTAGAAGATGAAAGTGCGATTGATAGTTTTATTGAACACGATATAGATTTAGATATTGATATACAAAGGGCACTAGATAGTCTACCAGAATTTAATAAGACCCTAATAATACTTAGATATTTTGAAGATATGAAGATATCTGATATAGCAAATATATTAGAACAAAATGAGAATACAATAAAAACTAAACTATATAGAACGTTAAAGTTATTAAGAATTCAAATAGAAGATAGTGAAAAAGGAGAATATTATGAGTAAGAATAAATTAGATAAATTGAAGGATAATTATAATAAAATAGAAATCCCTAGTGATTTGGAGAATATAGTTAATCGAAGTCTAAAAAATAAAAAAACTTTTAGGTATAAAAAATTATCATTAAGTGTAGCATCTCTTGGAATGGTAGTACTTTGTATTAACATAAGTCCTGTATTTGCAGATACTTTAGAAAAAGTTCCTGTAATAGGGAGTATAATAAAAGTTGTAAGAATTTCTAATTATAGTGTAAATGATTATGGCTTTGATATATCAGTAGAGGTCTCTAAGGTTGAGGGATTAAAAAATAAAGAACTTCAAAATAATATAAACAAAGAAATGGAAAGAGAAGGCAAAGAGCTGTATAAACAATATGTAAAAGAAATGAAAGAACTTAAAAAAGATAATATAGAAGGAAAAGACTTGGTAAAATCATGGTCTGAAACTAAAACAAATAATGATAAAGTATTATCTTTAGTAGTATATACTCATCATGCACAAGGGTCATCTAATACAACCAGAAAATTCTATAATATAGATAAGAATAAGGAGACAGCTTTAACACTTAAGGGAATGTTTAAAGATAAAGATTACATAAGTATAATAAATGAAAATATAAAAAATCAAATGAGAGAGCAGATGAAAATAGATGAAGGTAAAGTGTACTGGATAGATAGTGAATATCCAGATATGGACTTTAAAACTATAAAAGAAAATCAAGGTTTTTATATAAATGACAAAAATGAATTGGTAATTTGTTTTGATAAGTATGACGTAGCACCTGGTTGTATGGGATTAGTAGAATTTATTATACCTAAAGAAGTTTTAAAGGTAAACTTATAGAAGATGAATAAATATACAATAGAAAAAAATATATTAATGCCCATAGTGATTAAAACTATGGGCATTAAATATATAAAAATTCACATATAATTTTTATAGGGGAATATTATGAAAAGTAGAAAAATATAACTGTGTATAATTAGATCAGTTTTGTAAAAACTTATAATATAAATTATAATATTGATACATACGGAGGTAAATATGAAAAAGATATTAGTAACAATAATTATATTTAGCATGAGCATATTTTTTGTAGCATGTAATAACTCAACTACACAAAAAAAAGCACAGCCTGAAGGCAATGATAAAATAACAATAGAGCAAGCAAAAGAAATTGCATTAAAACACGCTAACCTAAAAAGTGATCAAATTAAATTTGTTAAAGAAGAAAAGAATATTGAAAATAGTGTAGAAAAATATGATATAGAGTTTTATCATGATAACAAAGAATATGATTATGAAATAAATGTAAGTACTGGAGAAATTTTAGAATATGACAATGAGGTAGAAGAATATACTATTGTACAACCATCCACATCTGAGAAGAATAGTAAAATAACACTAGAGCAAGCTAAAGAAATAGCACTAAAACATTCAAATTTAGCAAATGACCAAGTTGAATTTATTAAAGAAGAAAAAAATAGTGATAATGGAATTGAAAAGTATGAAATAGATTTTTATCATAATAATATAGAATATAACTATGAAATAGATGCTAATAATGGAAGTGTTATAGAATACGAAAAAGGTAATTAGAAGATAGTAAATGAATATCAAGAAGGCTATAAAATATAATATAGCCTTTTTGATATTTTTTGTTACAAAAGTTCTATCTAAGTTTTCTATATTAATATTAAAATAAAGCGTAAATAAAGATTGACTCAGATGTTTTTACCTTATTAAAATTAAATAAGATATAGAAAACTTATGGTTAAGAACATAAGATGGGAGTGGGTACAGATATTATGAAATTTAAAATATTACATACTAACGACATTCATAGTAGGACGGACAATTTTTCTAAAATTTCAACTAAAATAAAAGAGTTAAAAGATGAAAACACATTAATTTTAGATGCAGGTGATTTTCATGATTTTAAAGATGTAATGTTTCAAGGAACAGATGGAACTGTTGGAGCAAAGTTGCTTTTAGAAGCTGGATATGAAGCTATTGCAATTGGGAATAATGATGGGTTTGAAGGGGTAGATATACTAACGTCAATGATAAACAATACAACCTTACCATTTTTATCTTGTAACATAGTTAATTTGGATAAAAGTAGTATTGAAGGAGTTAAAAGAAGTATAATAATTGATAAATCTGGAGTAAAATTTTTAATTATTGGAACCTCACCTGATTATAATGATTTTTTTCCTTTGCTAGGTATGAATGCCTTAGACTATAAGGAAGAAATTTTGAAGGAAATAGATTTTAATAAGGGGAAATATGACGTATGTATTTTGCTTTCACACTTAGGGCTTATTGAGGATACTGATATTGCTAATACTATGGACGGTATAGACATTATAATTGATGGTCATAGCCATAAGTTAATGGAAGAGGTGCAATTAGTTAATAATACTTTTATTCATATGTCTGGTTGCTACGGTGAAAATTTAGGAATTTTAGAATTTGACTATGATGGAAAAATTAGCAATGTTAAGGGGCTAAATTATAATATAGCTAATGAAAAAATGGACGAAAGTATTCTAAAGATTATTGAGGAAAATAAGAAGATTGCTAAAAATAATCTAGGAGTACCACTTTATAATATTAATAGAGATATGTGGCATGATGTAGTAGAGGAAAATCCAATAACGAATTTATTAGCAGACGCTATTAGAGATGTATTTAATTGTGATATTGGTTTAATTAACAGCGGAATTATGAACAGTGGTATAAGAAAAGGTGAAGTATCTTTAAAAAAGCTAATTGAAATATGCCCTTCACCATTAAACCCAACATATATGGAAATACAAGGTAAATATTTAAAGTCAGCACTAGAGCAGTCTTTAGAACCTGAAATTTGTTACAAGGATGGCTCAGGGGCAGGATTTAGAGGAAAATTTTTAGGAAGACTACATATTTCAGGAGCCTTAATTGAGCATAATGAAAATCATATAATCAAAATAATTATCAATGGACAAGAACTTGAGGAAGAAAAATACTATAGAGTTGCAACTTCAGATTATTTACAAAGAGGTAGTGGTTATAAAGATTTAGCTAATAATAAAAATGAAAAATATAAAGTAGAGTATATTAGAATAATACTTAGAGACTATTTGTGTAGAGAAGAATTTATAAAAAATGCCTCTGTTGATAGATGGATAAATAAAAAAATAACGAAAAAATGTTGATATTATAAAAAATTATGCTACAATAATGTTAAATAAATAATAAAAATCAAACCATGAAGGTTCTTGTGCAAATTGATTGCACTTTAGCTTTTTATGGTTTTTTTATTGCATAGTAATAAAGGGGGATAAATTTTATGAAGGTAAAAAGATCAATAGGGGTATTATTAGCAATAATGTTGACAGCTACATCAATTGTAGGATGTACCACTAAAGGTGGAGAAGATGGACCCAAAGAAGCTACCAATACACGTAAAGAAAATAATGAACTTGTAGCGGCAGTAGCAGTTGAACCAACAGATGGATTAGATGCTACAGTAGGAGGTCATGGATCTATGACTAGGGTATTTTTCTCTACCTTATTTAAAAGAGATAAACAACTAGGCATGGAAAACGATTTAGCTACAGGGTATGAAGTGTCAGAGGATAAGCTAACATGGACAGTAAAATTAAGAGAAGATGCAAAGTTTACTGATGGTGAAAAATTAACAGCAGAGGACATAGTATTTACTTATGATACAGCAAAAAAAAGTGGTTCAAGTATTGATTTGACAGTATTAGAAAGTGTAAGCGCAAAGGATGAATATACAGTGAAATTTAAACTTACAGAACCACAATCTATATTTATAGAAAAGCTTGCTTCAGTAGGAATAGTTCCAAAACATGCTTATAATGCAGAGTTTGCTAATAATCCAATTGGTTCAGGTCCATATAAATTTGTTCAATGGGACAAGGGACAACAAGTTATTGCTATAGCTAATGAAAATTACTACGGTGAAAAGCCAGGTATAGAAAAACTAACATTAGTATTCTTAGGTGGAGATGCAGCTTATGCAGCAGTTAAATCAGGAGATGTAGATGTTGCATCAATACCAGGTTCTTTTGCAAAGGAAAAAGTACCTGGAAAAGAAATAATAACATTAGATAGTATAGAAACATACGGAGTAGAATTCCCGATGCAAGCAAGTGGACAAAAAAGTGAAAAAGGTTATCCAATAGGAAATGATGTTACTAGTGATAAAGCAATAAGAGAAGCTTTAAACTATGCAATAGATAGAGAAGAATTAGTTGAGGGTGTTTTAGAAGGGTATGGTAAAATATCAACAACAGGCTTAGAGCAAATGCCATGGCTAAATGAAGAAACAGTATTAACTGGAGATGGAGATATAGAAAAAGCAAAACAAATTTTAGCTGATGGTGGATGGAAAGATACAGATTCAGATGGAATTGTAGAAAAGAATGGAAAAGATGCGCAGTTTAAACTATTATATACAGATGGTATGTATAGACAAGATTTGGGATTAGCAGTAAGTGAGACAGCTAAACAAATAGGTATAAAAATAGAGTTAGAACTTAAAACTTGGGATAATATTGAGCCAGAAATAAACTCTCAAGCAGTATTATTTGGATGGGGTTCAGGTGATCCATCAGAACTACATAGTCTATATAGTAGTGAAGTACTTGGCAAAGGAGCTCCTTGGAATAATGCAGGTTACTACAAAAACAATACTGTAGACAAATACTTAGATCAAGCTATGCAAAGTGAAGATGAAGGAAAAGCTATGGAGTTTTGGAAAAAAGCTCAGTGGGATGGTAAAACAGGATATTCAACTAAAGGTGATTGTACATATGCTTGGTTAGTAAATGCAGGTCATATATATATTGCAGATGAAAATTTGAATATTGGAAAACCAGTAGTTCAACCTCATGGAGGAAGAATATTAGATAATATAACTGAATGGAGCTGGGAGTAAAGTGTATATAGTAAAGAAGTTACTAAAGTTAGCATCATTATTAGTTGCAGTATCTATATTAACTTTTTGTTTAATGGAAAAATCTCCTCTAGACCCAATAAATGCTTATGTAGGAGCAGATTTAACTGTATCACAAGCACAAAGGGAGGAGATTGCAAAACATTGGGGGCTTGATAAGCCTCCAGCTGAAAGATTTATGGCATGGTTTTCATCTATTGCAAAAGGTGATTTAGGAACATCAATGATATATAGAAGACCTGTAGTAGAAGTAATAGCAGAAAAATTTATGGCTTCACTTGTACTTATGTTTGTAGCCTGGATTATTTCGGGATTCTTGGGTTTTTTGCTAGGTATAATTTCAGGTATGAATGAAGGAAAAATAATTGATAAATTAATAAGAGGATATTGTTATGTACTAGTATCCACACCAACATTTTGGCTAGGTATATTATTTATTATGATTTTTTCTGTAAAATTAAAATTATTTCCTGTGGCTTTAGGTGTTCCAATTGGTGTACTATCTAGCGAAGTTACACTAAATAGTTTGGCAAAACATTTGGTATTGCCTGCATTAACATTAAGTGTATTAGGAGTAGCAAATATTTGTCTACATACTAGGGAAAAGGTTATAGATATACTTAGTTCTGATTATATATTATTTGCAAAGGCTAGGGGCGAAAGTAAGAAAAGTATTATATTTAATCACATCATTAAAAATGTAGCACTTCCAGCAATAACTTTACAATTTTTATCTTTTAGTGAATTATTTGCAGGAACTGTATTTGCTGAGCAAGTATTTTCGTATCCAGGACTGGGGCAAGCAACAGTTCAAGCTGGAATAAAAGGAGACTTACCTTTACTAATGGGTATAGTACTTGTAAGTGTGTTATTTATATTTACAGGTAACTTAATGGCAGATATTTTATATAAAGTAATAGATCCAAGAATGAAGGAGGGGGCGGTTAAATGATTGAACAATATGAAAACATAACTGTAGAAAAAAATAAAAGTCCCCTACTTAAGTTTGGTATTAGAGAAAAAACAATAGCTTCAATTGCTTTATTTACAACATTTTTAATTTTTATTTTAATAGTAGGAAGTTTTATAACAGAGGAACATTTATCTATTAGCTTAATAAATAAAAACTTAGCTCCTAGTTTAGAATACATATTTGGAACTGACTGGATGGGAAGAGATATGTTTTATAGAACAATAAAAGGGCTAAGTTTAAGTATGAAAATAGCAATTATGGCTTCTTGTATAAGTGGTATTATTGCATTAACGTTAGGATTATTAGGAGCCACACTAGGGAAAAGAGTGGATTCTTTTATAACATGGCTAATAGATTTATGTTTAGCTGTACCTCATGTTTTAGTAATAATACTTATATCTATTGCAATGGGAGGAGGACTAAAAGGTATAGTAATAGGAGTATCTTTAACACATTGGCCTTCTCTAACTAGAATAATAAGAGCAGAAGTTATGCAAATAAATAATTCAGAATATGTAAAAGTATCTAAAAACTTTGGTAGAAGTAACTTGTATATTGCTATTAATCATATTTTACCTCATATAATTCCACAATTATTAGTAGGTATTGTACTTATATTTCCCCATGCAGTGTTACATGAAGCATCAGTTACATTTTTGGGATTTGGATTACCACCACATGAACCAGCTATAGGGATAATATTATCTGAAGCTATGAAGTACTTGAGTAGTGGAAGATGGTGGCTAGCATTTTTCCCAGGAGTTAGTTTAGTAATGGTTTCACTTATGGTTGATAATATAGGGAAACAAATAAGTAGACTTATAAATCCTAAGATGGCTAATAAATAGGAGGAAACTATGAAAAAACCAATATTAACAGTAAAAAACTTAGGCGTCTCCTTTTCACAATATACAAAAGGATTAAGAAAAAGAGATTTAAAGGTAATAACAGATTTAGATATAGAACTTTATGAAGGTGAAATTTTGGCAGTAGTAGGTTCTAGTGGTTCAGGAAAAAGCTTATTAGCGCATGCTATTCTTGGTATATTACCTAACAATGCAACAACGGAGGGTAATATTATTTATAAAGAAGAAGAGTTAACTTCAAAAAGAAAAGAAAAACTTAGAGGTAAGGAAATAGTATTAATTCCTCAATCTGTAAACTACCTAGACCCGTTGATGAAGGTAGCAAATCAAGTAAAAATATCTATAGAAAATAAAAATAAAGCTGATGAATTGCAAAATAGTATATTTAAGAAATATGGGTTAAGCGAAAAAGTAAACAATTTATACCCATTTCAGCTTTCAGGAGGAATGGCTAGAAAAGTACTTTTGTCAACAGCATTAGTAACCAATACTAAAGTGATCATTGCAGATGAGCCAACACCAGGATTAGATGAAAAATCTTTAGATGAAGTATTAGGTCATTTTAGAGAAATTGCAGATAATGGATGTGCAGTACTTATGATAACCCATGATATAGATGCAGCACTTAAAGTTGCAGATAAAATAGCTGTTTTTTATGCAGGGACTACATTAGAAGTAGCCAATGTAGAGGATTTCAAAAATGGTGGTGAAAGCCTTAGACATCCATACTCAAAAGCCCTATTTAATGCTTTACCACAAAATAAATTTAAACCGATAAAAGGTTCTCAACCACTCCCAACTGAATTACCACAGGGATGTTTATTTTTTGAAAGATGTGATAAATCATCAGAGAAGTGTAAGGTAATTAGGCCTAAAACAAATCAAGTCAGAGATGGGATGGTGAGATGTTTAAATGCTACTTAAAGGTGAAAAAATTAGTTTCAAATACAATAATACAGAGCGTTATATATTTAAAGATTTAGATTTTGAAATAAATAGTGGAGAAATAGTAGGTCTCGTAGCTCCTAGTGGATTTGGGAAAACAACATTAGCAAAAATTTTATCAGGTTATGAAAAGCAATATAGTGGAAAAGTTACAATAGATGGAGAAGAATTTAAAAAAAATGGTTATAATCAAATACAATTAATTTTTCAACATCCTGAAAAGGCAGTGAATCCAAAGTGGAGAATGGACAAAATTGTAAATGAAGCTTTTGAACCATCACAAGATTTATTAAATGAAATGGGAATAAAAAAGGAATGGATGAACAGATGGCCAAGTGAATTATCTGGTGGAGAGCTTCAGCGATTTTGTGTAGTGAGAGCATTATCAAATGATACAAAATTCTTAATAGCTGATGAGATGACAACGATGCTAGATGCAATTACACAGGCCCAAATTTGGAATGTAGTCTTAGAATATGTAAAAAAACAAAATATAGGTTTAATTGTTATAAGCCATGAAAAAGCTTTAATTGATAGATTATGTGATAGAATAGTTAACTTAGATGAATTTAAAGCTATAGTGTAGAATAAAGTTACAAGAGTCAGGAATTTTTTTCTGGCTTTTTTAATATTCAAAATTATAAATATTATTAATAGCGTTTGTACAGAGATATAAGATTTATATTGTTGTAGAAATCTTTATACTATAAATAAAATGTAAAAAAATAAGATAATACGAAAAAAATTAAAGGAAATAGGAAAAAATGATAGAATTTAAACAAAGATAAAAGAGTTAATAAAATTATATATATCAAATTATAAATGGTAACTTAAAGGGGTTGAGCAAAATGAAAAGTATAAAAAGTAAAATTGTATCTAGTGTTTTAGTTCTATTTATTCTGGCACTATCATTAACGATAGGTATTGGACTAAAAAGAAGTTCAACTACCATGGAACAAGTCGTAAAATATGAATCTTCGCAAAAGATAAAAGGTAGTAATGAAATGTTACAATTATATATTAAGGAGCAATTTACAAAGGTACAAAATAATAATGGAGAGCTAGTTGATATTAATGGTAAGGCCATAAAAGGGAATTATGATTACATTGATAAATTATCTGAAAGTATGAATCTAGTGGCTACAGTTTTTGCTAAAAGTGATAGTACATATACTAGAGTATTATCAACAGTAAAAGATGAACAAGGTCAAAGAGCTGTAGGCACAACATTAGACCCTACTGGTAAAGCATACGAGGCAATCTCAAAAGGAGAATCATATTTTGGTGAAGCTGAAATTCAAGGGAAAAAGTATTTAACTGGTTATGATCCAATGTATGATGATAATAAAAATATAATAGGGGCATACTTCTGTGGGATTGATATGGAATCTGTTAATACTTTAATAAGTGAGGGTAACAGAAGTACTATTATAGGAGTAGCCTTAGCAGCAGTAGTAGTATTAATATTTGTTGGAATAATTATATATGTAATAGCTTCTTCAATTTCCAAGCCAATTAAAAAGATAACTAGTGCAGCTCATCAAATAGCAGAAGGTCATTTTGATGTAGATTTGGAAATAAATTCAAAAGATGAAGCAGGCGAACTTGCAGAGGCATTTAACAAAACTATTAATCAATTAGTAAATTATCAAGAGTATATTGATGAAGTTTCTGTAGTATTATCTAAAGTTGCTAGTGGAGATTTAGATATTGAACTTGAGAAAAACTATGTAGGTCAGTTTAAAAAACTAGAAACAAATATAAATACATTAATCTATGAATTAAATTTTATGGTATATCAAATTGCACAAACTTCAGAACAAGTAGCAATAGGTTCAGATCAAGTTTCTGTGGGAGCACAAGAACTTGCACAAGGAACTACAGAACAAGCTAGTTCTATAGAAGAGCTTGCTGCAACAGTAAATGATATTGCATCTCAGATTAATGAAACTGCAGAAAATGCACTACGAGCAAAAAAAGTGTCCAAAGAAGCAACTGTTGCTACTGCAAAAGGTAAGCAACAAATGACAGAAATGGTAGTAGCTATGAATGAAATAAGTAATGCTTCGAATGAAATAGGAAAGATAATAAAAAATATTGATGATATAGCTTTCCAAACTAATATTCTTGCTTTAAATGCAGCTGTTGAAGCTGCTCGTGCAGGTGCTGCTGGTAAAGGATTTGCAGTTGTGGCAGATGAAGTTCGTAATCTAGCAGGAAAATCTGCAGAAAGTGCAAAAAATACAGCAATTCTTATAGAAACTGCACTTAATGCTATAGAAAATGGAAGGAAAATAGTTGATGAAACAGCAAAATCATTAGACTTAGTAGTAAAGGGTTCAAATAGAACAGAGCAAGTTATACAAAATATAGCAGATGCAAATAGCCATCAAGCAGAAGCTATTGCACAAGTAAATATAGGTGTAGAGCAAATTTCAGAAGTAGTTCAAAGTAATAGTGCAACATCAGAAGAAAGTGCTGCAGCTAGTGAAGAGTTGTCAGCTCAAGCTCAAGTATTAAAAGATACAATAAGTAAATTTAAATTAAAAGACACAATGTTTAATAGTTACGAAACTGATAAGTTACCTAAAAATGAAATGTTACAAAAACTAACTTTAGGAAAATTTAAAGTATAGGCTTTGAGCTGTTATATTACAGTTAAGTAAAACATTTGAAAATATAATATTTGATAAAGTAAAATTAAGGTGTTATACTAATGTTGAATAAAAAATAAAACACTTTAAATATTAACAAGCACTAGGTGTCAGAAGACTTAATAGGGAATTAGATGTAATTTCTAAGCTACCCCAGTAACCGTAAGACCGACGAAATCTCAATATACCACTGTGAAAGCGGGAAGGTGAGATGGAGGATGAAGTTGAGCCGGGAGACCTGCCTATGCAAAAGTTAGCTAAAACCTTCTGAGGGCAGGGTTAAAAGCATTATAAATGTTTATTAAAGCATACCTCAAGGTGTGCTTTTTTTGTCTTATATGCACCATAGAAAGTTTATAACTTACAGTTATAATGAAAGTGTTACAACAAAATCATATAGGAGGATTTATTATGAGAAAAAAATTATCAGTTTTATTATCTATAGTTCTAATAATAACAATAGGACTAATTGGATGTAGTAAAAAAGAAACTGTTATGAAAGATAGGGAAGGAAATAAAGTTGCACTTCCTAAAAAAATGGATAGAATAATATCTACAGCACCATCAAATACAGAAGTATTAGTAGAATTAGGATTAGCGGAAAAATTAGTAGCTGTAGACACTTATTCTGGTGATGTAAAAGGAATACCATCAGATGTAGAAAAGATAGATTTTAGTGCACCAGATGCTGAAGCAATCATAGCATTAGAACCAGATGTAATAATAGCTTCAGGGCATAATAAAACTGGAAATAGTAAAGATCCATTTGAAGTAATAAAAGAAGCTGGAATAAGTGTATTCTACATACCAAGTAGTAATAGTATTCAAGGAATATATGATGACATTATGTTTATGGCAGATATAACTAATACAAAACCTAAAGGTGAAGAAATAGTTAATAATATGAAATCAGAAGTAGAAAAAATATCAGAAATAGGTAAAATAATAAAGGACAAGAAAAAAGTTTACTTTGAAATAGGTCCTGCTCCTAGTCTTTATAGTTTTGGCAATGAAACATTCTTAAATGAAATGATAGAATTAGTAGGAGGAGAAAATATATTTAAAGACCAAAAAGGATGGTTAAATCCAAGTGAAGAGGCAGTATTAGATGCTAACCCAGATATAATACTAACTAATGTTAACTATGTAGATAAGCCAGTAGAATCAATAAAATCTCGTCCAGGCTGGGAAAATATTAATGCAGTTAAAAACAATCAAGTTTATTCAATAAGTACAAATCCATCATCAAGACCATCACAGCATATAGTAACAGCACTAAAAGAAATAGCAGTTGCTGTTCATCCAGAGAAATATGGAGAAAAATAAAAAACTAGCTTTACTATTTGTACCGATTGTATTTTTCATACTTTATATTGGAACTTCTATAGGAAGTTCCAATATTGATATATTAGATACAATTTCGATTTTATTGAATAAACTTTTTAATATACCTTTAAGAGAAAATATTGCACCTAAAGATGTTGCAATAATATGGTCAATAAGAGTACCTAGAGTTTTATTAGCATTTTTTGTTGGTGGATCTTTAGCAGTAAGTGGGGCAGTAGTTCAATCAGTACTTAAAAATGAACTAGCGTCTCCTTACACTTTAGGGGTTTCTTCAGGAGCCTCACTAGGTGCAGGACTAGTAATAATATTAGGATTAAATGTATCTTTCTTAGGAAACTTTACCCTTCCAATAGTAGGATTTCTATTTGGACTTTTAACGGTGTATTCTGTAATAATATTTTCATCTAAAATAGATAAAACAATGTCGAATAATACTATTATATTAGCAGGTATGGTATTTTCATTATTTGTAAATGCACTACTTACAACTTTAACAGCTGTATTTAGTGAAGACTTAAAAAGTATAACACTTTGGCAAATGGGTAGTTTTTCAATGAGAGGATTTTCTTATGTTCAAGCTATAATACCTTTTGTGGTAATTGGTATGCTAGGAGTTTCAAAATATATTCGAGAAATGGATATACTAACTTTTGGAGAAGAACAAGCTAAAGCAGTAGGTGTTGATACTAGCAAGGTTAAGAAAAGACTGTTCATATTTTCTACAATATTAGCAGGAAGTGCAGTTTCTTTAAGTGGAACTATCGGATTTATAGATTTAATATCACCACATGTAGTTAGAAGAATATTTGGTTCAAGACATATATACGTAATACCAATGTCCTTTATTTTTGGTGGATGCTTAATGGTAATAACGGATTTAATATCTAGAACTATAATATCTCCAGCAGAGCTACCAGTAGGAGCAATAACAGCATTAATAGGAGCACCATTTTTTGCTTATGTGTACTTTAGTAAAGGTAAGAGGTGATAGGTATGCTACAAGTAAGTAATCTTTATTGTAGATATGATGATGTAGATATAATTAAGAATGTAAGTTTTACAGTTGAAAAGGGGAAGAACCTTTGTATAGTAGGGCCAAATGGTTGTGGAAAAAGTACACTTTTAAAGTCAATAGCAAACATTATTGATTATAGAGGAAGTGTAAAAATTGAAAACAAAGAAGTATCTAAGTTTAATAGAAGAGAGCTAGCAACTAAAATTGCTTTAATGAGCCAGATAACACAAATTTATTTTCCTTATACTATATATGAAACGGTAGCTTTAGGAAGATATGCTCATTCTAATAAACTTTTTAATATACTAAGTCCTAAAGATAGAAAGATAATCATGGAGAGTATAGATAAAGTAGGGCTTTTAGAGCAAAAAGATAAGCTTATAAGTGAACTCTCAGGAGGTCAACTACAAAGAGTTTTCTTAGCTAGGACTTTTGCACAAGACCCAGATATTATACTTTTAGATGAACCAACTAATCACTTAGACTTAAAATACCAAATAGAATTATTAAAACACTTATCAACTTGGGCTAAAGAAAATGATAAGATTGTTATAGGAGTACTTCATGATTTAAACTTAGTTCATTATTTTAGTGATGATGTTTGCTTACTAGCAGATGGTAAGATAATGGCTTATGGTAAATCTAAAGAAGTTTTTGATGGAGATAATTTAAAAAATATATATGGCATAGATGTAAAAGAATTTATGCTAGAAGTATTAGAGAAGTGGAAATAGTTACAACAACAGTTGTAACTATTTTTTTACGCTTAAGCGAATTTTTTATTACTAGACTATTAATATATGTTTATTTATGTATAATTGATATAGTAACAAATAAGTTAGTCTGCATAGTCAAGGAGGACGTAGAATGAGTATAAATAATTATGAATGGAATCTCGAAAATGAATGGCTGCAAAAAGTCCTTAAAGAGACTACAAAGCAACTTGGTGAAAAGCGTGATGCTAAAAATAAACTAGCAAGAGATGCTAAAGAAACACAAAGAGAACTATGGAATGACTTAGGGTCTGTTTCTATAGACAATGGAATAGATAAAATTTCAGAGTTTGTATCAGCTATGGATGTTATGAAATATCAAAAAAGAAGCCA
>NZ_JBOFOR010000307.1:0-2621 GCF_051659545.1 Romboutsia sp.
TTTCTGATGCTTTATCCAAGTTGTTCATTAATAAATTTCTCCAATTATGATAATATATTTATCTATATAATACCAGTATTTTTACTGAAACAAAATATATTATAAAAAGTGACAATATTTAATGGAACATATATAGTAAGTATTAATTCAGAAGAAAACTATTATTTATCAGAAGTTGAAACAAGTAAATAAAAAATAGAGCTTTCAAAATATTTAGATTATCGAATTGAAAAGGATACATTAGTAGTAAAATAACACCCATTAGATGCTAAGAAAGGTGATAACATTGAAAATACAATAGTTTATCTTATAGTCAATGCTAACAAAGTAGTGGGAGTAAGCTGTGAACCATTAAATTCCAGTACTAAAATTATAAATTGGAATCCTCTACCTGGTGCCTATGATTTAAAAGGAAATTTAATAAAATAATAAAAATATGGTAAAAAATTACTTTGGTTTATGGTAAAATATATTTTATAAACAAATAAATAATAAAAAATAGTAATACTAAAATAAATGGAGGAATATAACATGTACTATTATCAAGAAGAAAAACAAGAAAAAGAAAAAGACAAGGAAACTTCAGGGGTTGCCTCACAAAAATTATTAGAATCTAGATCAATAATTATATCTGGTGAAATAAATCAAGCTTTAGCTGAAAAAGTGGTTTCTCAACTTTTAGTTTTACAAGAAATGGGAGATGAGCCTATTAAAATATTTATAAATAGCCAAGGTGGTCATGTTGAAGCTGGAGATACTATTCATGATATGATTAAATTTGTTAAACCTACAGTAAAAATAATTGGAACTGGATGGGTTGCAAGTGCAGGTATAACAATATACTTAGCTGCTGACAAAGAAAATAGATATTCATTGCCAAATACAAGATATATGATACACCAACCAATGGGCGGATGTAGAGGTCAAGCAACAGATATTGGTATAGAAGCTAAAGAAATAGTAAGAGTACGTAAAAGAATTAATAACATAATAAGTGAAGCTACTGATCAACCATTAGAAAAAGTACAACAAGACACAGATAGAAACTATTGGTTAAATGCTGAAGAAGCTGTTGAATACGGTATTACTAGCAAAATAATTACAAAGTATGATGAAGTATAAAATATAATATAGAAATGATAATAGGGCTTATTTAAAATAATAGGTCCTTTAATTTACCTTAAAAAAGGACAAAAAATCATTAGATTAATAGTAATTTATATGCTACAATATGATATAAAATAAATATAAGAGGTGAAGAGTATATTAACATTGGATAGATTTATGGCATTGTTGTTTTCGAAATATCTAATTAAATATGAAGATATAAAAGACGAAATAACAGTAGATACTAGGACAAAAGAAGAATACTCAAAAGAACAAATATTAATGTACAACATACCTATAATAACTAAAAAGGAACATGAATTTCTTCATAAATACTTACTTTTTGCTGAAATTATTATAATATATGGTTTGGTAACAAATATAGAATCAATAAAAAGACAACTTATAGAAGTTTCTAATAACAAAAAAGAAAAGTTAGTAATAGGTTGTTCAAAAGGTAGATTAAGAAGTCCTACTATGTGGGCTTATGCGAAACTACTTGGAATAGATGCAAAAGTTTTAAAATATGGAATTATATCTATTGATAGAGTTTTAAAGGGATAAAGTTAAATACAAGGCTATGGATATTTTAAATTATGTCGATAGCTTTTTTGTTGCGATAAGCAGGATATTAGAGTACAAGATGGAATTTTAGATATATATCGACATCTATATTTAAATAAATATAAATTGTATATTTTAGTGTAGCTAGATATAATTAATTGTATAATGTAAAAGTATAAAAATGATAAATAGAAGGAAAGTGTAAAAAGGTGGGGAATATGAAAGTATTGAAAGTTTTATTGATAATTTTAGCAGTTGGAATGTTTGTTACTGGATGTGGAAGTAATGTACTTGATGAAGGATATGACGAAGAAAAACTAAAATTAGAGGCGAATGATGTTTTAAGTATGCTTTGTGATGAAAGATATGATGATATATCAAAGCATATGAGTTATAAACTAGCAAGTGTAATGCCAGCAGATAAACTAAAAAATGCATGGGAACCGATTAAGAAGGATTTTGGAGATTTTGAAGAAGTAACTAAGTTAGATGTGTCAGGGAATGAGGATTTAGCTACAGTAATTCTAACTGCTAAATTTTCAAATAGAGAAGGTAAATTTACGATTACTTACAATAAAGAAATGATGGTTGAAGGAATATATATAAAATAATAATATGCTATTGTTCCTAAAGGGGTAGATATTTTAATAAAAGAGTATTTAAAAAAAATTAAGGCAAGTTATTATAACTTACCTTAATTTTTTTTTGTAATCTTTTAATGTGTATCTTATATAGTTTTTAGTATAACTGTATTCAAATAAACATCCAAATAAAATTAAGTTTTATAATGTAATGATTTAATAAAATATATTGCTTAATTGTATAATGAAATTGAACCAATAAAAATATAAAAAAAATCCATAGTAATCTTATCCTATGTTATTATTTAATCACCACAAAAAAACAATTACAAAAAAGGATATGGATACTATGGATAATAACAATAATAA
>NZ_JBOFOR010000308.1:0-3525 GCF_051659545.1 Romboutsia sp.
GGAAGGAAGACTTATATATCCCCACCAAGCGGTATAATCTCATCCCCTATAGATTCCACCAGTAACATGTCACTATCAATACCAGATTTAACACTTTCATCAAAGGCTACTGCTCGTTGTAGCTCTATACTCAAAGGAGCATATTTTAATAGTTTCTTAATTACAGTTTTCTTAGCCATAGCATCAAATTCTTTTTCCCATATACCACCTTCAAAGTTTTTAGAATACTTTTTACCATGGTTCATCACTTCCTCCTTAGTCATAAACACAAAACCATATCCATTAGGCTCTAAATGATAAACAGCATAATACCCAATTACCTCTCCTCTATCTCCACTTAACAAAGGTTTGTGTATTAACTTTTGCTCTAGTCCATAATCTATGTCAAACTCATCATTAGCCCTTACCTCATGGGCATAAAGTGTTTTTATTTTTCCACTTCTATGAGCTAATTCTAATAATCCCTTGTATCCTATTTGAAATTGTACCTTATCAATTCCTTTGACCTTGTATGGTATAAGGTAGGCTTGTCCAAGTGGTGTGTTCGGCTCTAGTCCTAATTGAGCACTTTGCATCATTGCTGCAATAAAGGTCATTGGCTCACAACCTTGTAATTTTGGATTTGAGTTAAAAGCTGTAAGAGCTACTCTTTGAAATCTTTCACTTGCTAGTTGACTTGGAAGTGCTGATTGAATTTCTCCTTTCATTTTTATCATAAGTTGCTTCATTGCATAACTTGGATTTATAGTTACTCCGCTTCCTTTAGCTTCATTGTTTTTTAATACATTTTTTAAATCACTCATCTTTTTTCCCCTTTTATTGAAATTTGTGTATTTTCTAATTACAATTAATTAAATTCTAAATACTCTAGAGGTAGTAGTTTTCATATACTTCTCTGCTATCTCTGGTAACTCTTCTTTTAACCTTTTACTATCAATACTCTTTCTCTCTTGCTTCTTCCAAGTGATTCTCCTATCACCAATAAAAGCTACTTCATATTCCTTCATCTGATTTTGTATATGCTGCTCTATCTTCTTTTTCTCCAAATCTATTTCCTTGTAAAGTTGGTTTATTTCATCATACCTATTAATCACAGTATCTTGCTCAAACAATATTACTTCCTCATCCTTGCTATCCTTATAATATTCCTGTAGGACCTTTGAATAATCATAACTACCATCTGGAGCTGGTATATTATCACCTAGCACACACTTGTCCCAAAACATAGCTTCAAGCTTCATTATTTCATTAATAACTTCTTCATCTCTATCTATCCTATGAATAACAAGCTCCTCATTTCCAACCAGTGCAGCCACATAACAATGAGTAGCTCCTGTAACTGCCATATAATGATTTACTTGTATTTGATAATGTATGGGTACTCCTACTTCCCATACTTTCTTAGAAAAACTATTAGTAACCTTACACTCTAAAAATGCTTTTTCTCCTACTACTGCTCTATCAATGTTGGCAATAGCAAATGGATATTTTTCATTTTTTAAAACCCCATTTACATTTCTAACCTTCTTGCCAGTTTTTAAAGTGAACTCCCTTGCTACAAATTCCTCTAACTTCTTGCCTAGCTCCATTCTATAACTTACCTTTTCATCTTTTGTAGCTTCGGGTTCTTCTCCTTGGTAGCCTGCATTATGGATATAGTCAACTTTTTCTAAAAATATGCTTACGGAACTTTTATATGGATTTAGTCCTAATACACTTGCTGCATCACTTCCACCAATTCCTGACTTTCTTATGTTGAGCCACACACTTCTCTCCATATCCTTAGTTTCATATACAATATCTGCATCTAAGTATTTTCTCATTCTCTCTCCCCTATTTATATATTTATCCTGACACAACTAAATATTAAATTGTTGCTCAAAATACATCTGCCCCTTACCTGTTATCAGTGTTGTAGTAGCTAATATTTCTCCTTCAACAGTATTTACTACTCTTTCACATATGCTAAACAAACCTTGATCTATATATATTTGCTTTGGCATATTTTTGTCTTTTCCATTTTTTATAAAGTAGCCATTGTCTCTAAACCAACTAAACAATCTATTTCTTCCTATTTTTACATTGTTATTATTAAGAAGTTTTGCAAATTGACCTACAGTTATAGAATCACTACTTGCTTCTATCCTTTTTGCAAAGTTTGTATATGGTTTATCTAGTGTTATAATGGCTTCTAATGTATCTGCTCTTTTTTGTTGTGCCATCCTTTGTTCTTTTTCTGATTTTAGTTTATTGGCCATTTGTATTATAAAGTCTGGATTGTTTAAAGTTTGTTCAATAGCCTCATCATTCATATACACACCATTTTTTCTAATACTTGGTAGTACATGATCCATTAGCCATCTTTCAAATTTTTTAGCACTTGGTAATTTTGATCTAATTATTAGCCTATATACATTTCCTTCATCTATGAATTTCTTACTTACATGTTGAAATACTTCACTTCCATCACCTTTAGTTCCAGTAACTACCCCCACGTCGGAAAACACGACTCCCTCTTCATAACATAGCCTAAGTATTGCATCCCTTGGGTTTATGTATCCTAATGCTTTTGCTATAGGTGTAGCTTCAAAGTATTCTTTATTATTTATTGATATTACATTCACATCTCCAAATTCTTCATTTGAAAATACCATCAAATTATTCACTTTTACTCCCCCCGTTTTCTATTTCAGCACATTTTGTATTTTTTCTAGCTCTTTGGTAATTTGTTAGAGAAAAAAATATCATTGGTTTCATCAAATGTTAAATCTAAACATTCAATCACTTTTAATATTTCATCAACAGTAAATACTATTTTTCCATTTTCCTTAAAGTTGTAAGTCTTATGAGATATCCCCATCTTCTTTGCTAATTCATATTGATACAACCCTTTAAGTACACGCTTTGATTTAAGTAACCTTAATTTCAAATTAATCCCCTCCTTAATTTCTCTCTGTTTCTGTAATTTAATATTAATACCAATTAATATCTATAGTCAAGGAAAAATATGGCTTTTTGTATATATTTTTATCAATATTTACCATTTGGTAAAATTACATTCCTTTTAGGTAATATAGTCTTTAATTCTTTCTATTTCATAAATTTATTTTCTAATTTATCAATTATAATCAAATTATTTACGTTTTGTTAATTTTTCTTTTATTATTGGTAAATTTATACTATAATGTTTTTAGAGGTGATATTAATGGAAAGTATCGGAGACAGAATTACAAAAGCAAGACGTTACGTAGGTATGAATCAAAAAGAGCTATGTGAGAAAGCTGAAATAAATGAAGCAACTCTTTCAAGATATGAAAACGGACTTAGAGAACCTAAGGCTGCTACTCTTTCAAAATTAGCAGAAATTTTAGAAGTATCTACAGACTATCTACTTGGTATAACAGATATTAGAAACTATAGAACTTTACAAGATGACATGAACAAAGATGTTGAAAGTATATATGAAAATACTAAAGAAATGTTAAAACAAAATGGTTTAATGCTATATGGAAAACCAGCTACTAA
>NZ_JBOFOR010000309.1:0-2755 GCF_051659545.1 Romboutsia sp.
AAAAATACAGTCAAAATAGTTTTCACATTTAAATATAAAATTGTAGCCAATAGCAGTAGAAATCATATTTCTAAACTATTGGCTTTATTATACCAATTTTAAATTATATATGTTAGGCGTCAATTTTTTTACGCTTACAAATAATCACAGTGAAAAAGGGTATTTTCATATTATCTGAAAAAAATCATAACAGTAACAGTAACAGTAACAGTAACAAAGCCATACAATACATTATGTAAATCTATGTTGATAATTAAAATAAATACGGCATATTTTTACAACTATATATATTCATAGAATATAAAAACTTTAATTTATTACTCATAATTGAGCGAGAAAGGAGAACATTATGGCATTTATAAAAACCTATAATAAAGTATTAAACGGATATATAATAGCTACAGGAAATACTGTAGGTCTTTCAGATGGAGTTAGTGGAATAGGAGTATTTACAACTTTAGACACATCAAAGCAAGTAGCAGGGTATCCAGCTGGTACTACTATAAACTATCTTGAAAATAGTTCATCTGCATATTTAAATATTCCACTAGGTTCAACTGTTGAGTATGCTATATTAACTTGGGGTGGTACAATAGGTACAAACACAATTGTTTCAGGAAGTTGTCAACTTACAACACCTGCTTCAACAATACCTAATACAATAACAGCAAATTTTGCATACTACGGAGCACCTGGTTCAATCTCTATGGGTTCCAACTCAGCAGATGTAACTTCTCTAGTAAGTGCTGGCGGAAGTGGGCTTTATATTTTTTCAAAAGGTTATGCAACATTAGGAGGATCAGCTGGATCTTTAGGATGGATGTTAAATGTTGTTATATCTAGTCAATCTTATACTAGAAAACTTATTGACATAAATGTAGGAATTGTAGAGATACCTATGGGAACTACTGCAACCACTACTATTACAGGTCTAGTAACACCAAAGAGTGGTGCTGTAACTGGTAGATATTTAACAATGGGTTATGATGGAGAAAATACTAATAGTAATAATTTTAATGGTGGTTTAGGAGTATTTACCCTTACTGGACCAAATAATACGGCTACAGGATTTTATAATCATCAAATAAATAATTGTGACACACTCTCTCCAAATGTAGGTCAACTTGATACAACAGGTTCTTTTGGAACATATAATAGTAGCTCTGTTGTAAAAGGAACCAGATATGGAACAGATATTACAAACGTTAGCCTAAATGGAAAAATAGGAAATAATATTACTTTGGTTACTCTTGTAAATAATGCTTATGGTGAGGGTATTGCCGTGTCTGTAAATGCATTCCAAATAGATAACCAAGGTTTTGATGACCCTATAAAAACAGTAGATAAACCATATGCAGATGTAGGAGATACAATAACCTACACTATTCCAATTATAAATACTGGGACTTTACCATATTCAAATGTAGTGTTAATAGATACAATTCCAACTAACACTACTTTTATAGCAAATAGTTTAACTATAAATGGAGTTTCAAATCCTGGAAATCCTGCTCCTCCTACTGGAATAAATTTAGGAACTATAGCTTTTGGAGGTATCACAACAGTTACTTTCAAAGTTTTAACTACAAGTACCATACCTTCACCAAATGTAGTTAAAAACAATGCATCTTCTACATTTGTTTATAATGGTTTGCCTGTAGGAATAAACTCAAATACAGTTAGTACAACAATACTAAATGCAATACTTTCAAGCAGTAAAATAGCTAAAACTTATGCTAATATAGGAGATATAATAACTTATACAATTCCAATGAAAAATACTGGAAATACAACAGCTATAAATATAAAGTTTATAGATACAATACCAAATGGAACAACATTTGTAGCAAATTCATTAAGACAAGATACAACTGTTCTTACAGGGTTATCTCCGACTCCTCCAGGAGCAACTCTACCAAATGCTATAAAAGGAGGTAATACTTCAACTGTAACATTCCAAGTAAGAGTAACTGCACTACCAAGTCCTAACCCTATACCAAACTATGCATCTATGACATTTTCATATACCATAAATAATAGTACTATTCCAAATGTAGTTGGAAGTGGTTCATCTAGCACCAATCTTGCTAATACTTTTATAAATAGAGCAGACTTGACAAATACAACTAAAATTGTTGATAAAGATTTTGCAACGCTTAATGATGTTATAACTTATACAATTACTATTCCAAATACAGGAACTACAAGTGCTAATGCTGTAATTTTCAAAGATACAATCCCAACAGGAACAACATTTGTAGCGAACTCATTTACTGTAAATGGTGTAGTTAAAACTGGTGTAAGTCCTGCACCTCCAGGTATTAATATAGGTACAATCCCAGCAGGTGGAATTTTTACAGTAACATTTAAGGTAACTGTAAATACTATACCATCACCAAATCGTGTTTTAAATAGTAGTAACACTACATTTAACTATCAAGTTGACCCAAGTGTTGTAACTACTACAGCTGGTAGTGCTAATAGTAATATCGTAACTACAACTATAACTAGAACTGCATTAATATTACCTACAAAAGCGGTAGATTTGCCAGGAGCATTTATTGGAGATACTATAACGTATACTATAGTATTAAAAAATACTGGAACGACTACTGCAAGTAATATATTTTTTACAGATACTACTCCAAATGGCACAATATTCGTACCAAATTCAGTAAAAGTAAATGGAACAACTATAAGTGGAGGCACACTAAGCCCACCACCTGGAGTATCTATACCAAACTTAGGTGTAAAT
>NZ_JBOFOR010000310.1:0-7181 GCF_051659545.1 Romboutsia sp.
ATTACCAAGAAAAATATTAGGCTACAATACGCCTGAGAAACTATTTGAAGAACAATTAGATTCTATATATGCAGCCTAATATTTAGATTATTTTTCATATTTTAAAAAATAGTTCAATTTGATATTGCAATTAAGCTAATTTTTAATTATTTATTTTCCATTAAATATATTTACTAATTCTGTAAATGCATTTTCATTTCCGTTTCCTCCAACTTGAGTAACCTCATTTGAAGCTTTTGATAATAATACATTCTTTTGATAATCACTTATTTTATTACCAACTATAACTACTGGAGAATCTTCTTTTGAAGCTAATACCCCTACCGCTAAAGCATCTATTAAGTCGCTTGTATTTTTCATACCATCTTTTGCTACAAATACATTATTTAACACATCTTGGTCATAGAATGTATCTATAATTATAGAGTTAGTTTCATTTCTATCTATTCCACCTAATCTAGTAGCATTCGGTAACTTATTTGCTACTTCATTTGAAATAGCTCCTTCTCTTCCTATAACATAAGAAGTCTTTATATTACTTGATTTTATAAACTCATCAAATACCTTAGTTCCTTCATTTGGTGAAGCTAATACTATTGGCATATTTTTATTTGCAGCAACTGGTGCTATACTAACAGCATCTGGAAGTCCTGTTACTCCATTTACAACTGCTATTTCCGAAATATCCCTTAGTCTCTTTGCTATTGCTAGAGAAGTCTCATATCTATCATCACCGCTTATTCTATCTACAGTAAGTCCCATATTTTTTAATTCATTAGCTACATTTTGATTTACTACACCTGTTCCACCAATTATAAATACATTTTTAGCTTTTAATCTTGAGATTTCAGCTTTAGTTTCTGCGTTTAAATTATTAGTTTCTGTTAATAATATCGGTGCATCCTTATATTTTGCGAAAGGTGTTGCACTAAGTGCATCAGACATAGCCTCAGAATTAACTATTATTACATTTTCAGCTTGAGACCATCCCCTGTTACTCACTTTTACAGCAGTTGAGTATCTTGTATTTCCTGTAAGTTTAGTTTGTTTCACTGAAGTTTCTGGTTCACTACTATCTAAATCTATATAACTACCTGACACATATCCATAACCTGTGTTGTATTTTATCTTGTGCCATCCATTTTGTGTCTCAAGTATTTCAACTTTTGCTCCTTTTGCTAAAGTTCCTATAACTGAATTCGATGTTCCATATCCACTTCTAACATTTAAAGATGTAGTATTTACAGTCCCAGTTGCTATAACTTTGTCATCAGATGGATTTAAATTTATATTTTCTTTTAAATACTTTTCTATTCCATTAGCTATTGCATTAGCTAATTTTTCTTGATAAGCAGGATTTGCTAAATTTGCACTTTCTACTTGATTAGATATAAATCCACTTTCAAATAATGAAGAAGGCATTACCGTTTCTCTTAATACAGCAAAGTTAGCATTTTTTACTCCTCTATCTTTTGCTCCTGTTTCCTTTATAGCATTAGTCTGTATATTAGCACTTAATGGTTTATGTGATGTTTTATTTGTGTGGTGGAATGTTTCTATTCCATTAGCTGATGCTTCAGATGCAGAGTTTTGATGTATTGAAACAAACGCATCTGCTCCATAACTATTTGCTAAATTAGCTCTCTCTGATAAAGATAAAAATACATCAGTAGTTCTACTCATTTGTACTTCTATACCCTTTTGTACAAGTTTTGATTGAACCCTTTTAGCCACTTGTAAGTTTAGTTCATCTTCATAGTTTCCAAAACCACTAGCACCACTGTCACTTCCACCATGTCCTGCATCAATGAATACTTTATAATAATTTCTACGTGATTCTTTTGAGTTTTGACTAGACAACATTTCAGGTTGTCCATCTGGAACATAAACTTCTATTATATGAACTTTTCCGTCTATTTCGTTACTCAAATATACTGTACCTTCATTTATTGGTGATACTATATCGTTATTAATTTCAACTGTTTGATTATTTGATATTTCCCATCCTGGAAATTGAGATAAGTCTAGGTTTTCACCTTTTCTTAAAGATATTCCATTTTCAACTATTATATTTTCAAAGTTGTATTTGTTAGTCACTTTTATAAATTCTGCTTCTGCTTTTTCGTCTGCTAATCCTATAATTGGATTTAATAATATATATGATGCAGACATCATACTAATTATTGCTAGATTTTTTTTAACCCTAATATTTTTTTTCATAAGCTATATTCTCTCCCATTTTATGATATTAACTTTAGATATTATAATAATCATATAAAATACTTATTATAATTTTCCATTTATTGTCGATAAAGTTTTACAATTTTTTCATTTTAATTTAATATTTTTACATATTATACAAATTTAATTTAACATAAAATAAGAATACCGTCAACAATGACAAGGCTTTTCCTTCTGCTCAACAACGTTGCAATTACAACTTCTTTACACATTTATACCTTTATTCATATCTTTTTTATTACTACTTTTTTTATCAAATATAATATTTTTTTATATTATTGTGTTAAAATTGATAAAAAAGAATTTTAAAATAGTTAGGGGATGATACATTTGAAAATAGAAACATTTGAAAAATACCAAAAAGAAGTCCAAAGAACAAGAAGTTTTAACGATACAGAGTTAATAAACTACACCCTTGGTCTTGTATGTGAATCTGGAGAGTTTGGGGATATGATAAAAAAGCACCTTTTCCACAATCATGATTTAGATATTGAGGAAGTAAAAAAGGAACTCGGTGATGTTATGTGGTACTTGTCGAATCTTTGTAATGTTTTAGAGATAGAATTAAGTGATGTTGCTACAGGTAATATCGAAAAGTTAAAAAGTAGATATCCTAATGGATTCTCTTGTGATGACAGTATTAATCGAGTTGAATAAGTTAATTTTAACTTGAATTTTATGATTTCCTCCTTATTATGTAGTTATAATTATAGTATAAGAAATCTAAGAGTAAATAAAAAAATAAGTAGATTTGACTTAAATTTAATTTTAAGTTCAAAACTACTTATTTCTCTATATAATTAATATGTTTAATTTTATTGTAACTAGTATTCTCTAAAACAACTTATAATACTTACATCATAAAGAAGTAATATACTAATAATATACATCCAAGTACGATTCTGTACCAACCAAATACTTTAAAGTCATGTTTTTTAATGTATTCAACAAGAAATTTAATCGCGAATACAGAAACAACAAATGCAACTGCCATACCTACAAATAAAATTGTAAGTTGAAAGCTTGTAAATGCTATTCCGAATTTAACTAGTTTAAGTAAGCTCGCACCAAACATTACTGGTATAGCTAAGAAGAATGTAAATTCCGCTGCTACCTCTCTTGAAACGCCTAATAATAATGCACCTACTATTGTAGCTCCTGAACGAGATGTCCCAGGGAAAATAGCTGCTACTAATTGCCATAAACCTATGATTATAGCCATTTTAAAAGTTAAGTACTTAATATCTTTTACTATTGGCATTTTTCCTTTGTTGTAGTTTTCTACTACTATAAATAAAATACCAAATACTATAAGAGCTATAGCTACTGTTTGGAAATTATAAAATAAGTCGTTTATTTTATCATCAAATAAAATTCCAACTATTGCTGCTGGTACGCAGGCTACAACTATTTTTATCCACATTACTACTATATCTTTTTGTACAAACGGCTTCTTATCAAATGAAAAAGGGAAAATCTTCTTCCAATATAAAACTACGACCGCCATAATAGCACCTAATTGTATAACTACAAAGAACATTTCTTTGAATGCTGGTGACATAGATAGTTGTAAAAATTCATCAACCAATATCATATGTCCTGTACTACTTATTGGTAACCACTCTGTGATTCCCTCAATAACACCTAAAATAATCGCTTTAAATATTTCCATTAATTGCATTAATGTTTCACCTCATTTTTCTTTTTTTATACAGATACTGTCCATATATAATTTATAGCTTTTTTCTTACAAATTAATTTTAACTGATTTATTAAAATATAACTATCACCAAACCTTACATTTATATTACATCCATGTAAGGTTTAATAATTTATTTTACAATTCAATATCTATTTCTTGTATGTTTAAAGCTACTCCACCTACTTTTACTTCTCTAATTTCATTATCTTCTACTTTAAGACTTGATTTTATAAGCGATGGTTTATTCATGGAGTACCCTTGTTCTATTATAATATTTTTTTCTTTTTTGTACATTATTTTTTTGTATTTAAATAAATAACATGATAGTGCTCCACAAGAAGTTCCTGTTGCCGATTCTTCATCTATACCATAAAGTGGTGCTAAATTTCTGCAATGTGCATCTGAATTTTCTACAGTTTCAAGGGTGAATATATGATATCCAACTACATTATACTTTTCACTTACTTTGGAAACCTGATCAAAGTCTGGATTTATAGAATTTAGTATTTCTATATTTTTTATAGGAATTATAATATCTTTAAGCCCAGTTGATACTATTTGTATCGGCAATTCTTCAACAAAACATTCTTTACTAATATTTAGTGACTTAGCTATTATATCCTTGTCTAAAATTTCATAATATGTAGGTAAGTTTTGATTCATCATAATTGATAAGTGTTCTTTTACTTCAACCTTTAAAATACCAGCCTTGGTTTCTTGTGTATAGTTACCTATTCCAATAATTTTTTTATTTGCAAGTAATGAAAAAGTAGCTATCGTAGCATGACCACAAAGGTCTACTTCCTCAGTAGGTGTAAAAAACCTCACCTTAAAATCTGCTACTTTTGATTTCATAACAAATGCAGTCTCACTAAACCCAATAATAGCTGCTATTTTCTTCATTTGGCTCTCTGATAAATTATCCGCATTTAGTACAACTCCTGCTGGATTTCCACCATTTATTGCTTTTGCAAATGAATTTAAAGTATATGCTTTCATTATTCAACCCCCAATATATTAATAACTTATTTATTTTGTATATATTCTTCTAAAGTTATTCCTTTTTCAAAAATTACTTTAGCTATTTCTTTTCCTACATATCTTATATGCCATGGCTCATAGGATTTTCCTGTTATATATTCCTTACCTTTTGGATACCTTAGTATAAACCCAAATCTATGTGCATTTTGTTTTAGCCAAGTTGCTTCTTTAGTAGATTCTACAAACCATCTATCTTCATTAGTAACATCTATAGCCAGTCCACTTTGATGTTCACTAGATCCAGGTTTTGCAACATATTCATCTGCACTTTTTCTACCATGTGATTTTATTCTCTTTTTATATATATCCATTTGTGTTTCATATGATCTATATGCAGATGTTCCTAGAAGATTTATTCCTTCACTCTTTGCTACTTTAAACAACTCTTCTATAGCATTTACTACTACTACTTCTATTTGTTGTTCTTCATTTGTAGCATCATCTATAAATGGTATTTGTGGTATCTTAAGATCTACAGGCTTATAGTCTAATCCCAATTTATTTTCATCATTAACTAATATTATTTGTTTCGAATTATTCTCATAGTTTTGTTGAAGACTACTTACCTCTGAATCTTCACCTTTCATTATAAATGTAGTTAAAACTGTCACAAGTGCAATTGGTAATATTATATATTTACTTATTTTCATAATCTATCTTCTCCTTTAGTTTTATAGGTTTATTTTAGAAGATAGAATTTAAGTATTTTATAAGTAAATCTTAAGTTTTCTTAAGTTTTATAATTTAGTATCCTTAAGAATAAATCCTTCTAGTTAGTAACTATGATAATATACTGCAGAGTGATGAAAATATTTATGTCTAATAACTTTCAGCAACAAATTTATTAACAATTAATCTAAGACTAATATTATAATCAAAAAATCATATCTAAATTAGATATGATTTTTTGATTATTTTTATATGCATGCATAAGTATTTCCATCAACAGACTGTAATAACTCTACATTTACTACATTTCCAATTATATATATTGTGTAAATTCTTTCAGCTTTAAATTCAAATTTTTCTTCTGCTACAAGTGATTTATTATCACTTTCTTCTACTGTTATATTGTATTGCCCTGGTGGCAAAAACGCATACAAAGTTTCATCTCTATATGCAATATCATATGCTATTTTGTTCCTTCACGTCACTATTTTTAATCTTATATTGTATAATTGCTAGTGAATTTATACACAGTTTTTGAGGTGCTATAGTTTCCGTAATCACAAAAAGGCCCATAAGAGCCTTTCTTATACACTAAAAGTTTTCTATTTTATTATGTAGTTTAATAATATTTTTAAATAATTCCTTTACTAACACAATTTTCATAAACTACAACCTTATTCTTACCACTATTCTTAGCCATATATAAAGCTTTATCAGAAAAACCAATAGCCTCTTCTATACAACTATCACTAGAACTTACCTTAACCATACCAATACTAACAGTAACCTTAATAGTTTCACCAAACTCAGACTCAAACTCTATATTTTCTACATTCCTTCTTATTCTCTCCGCCACTTTTAAATCATATTTTTCACCCTCAAGCTTAACTAAAACAATAAATTCTTCCCCTCCATATCGTCCTACTATATCCTTTTCCCTCAAAGAAGATTTAATAGTACTAGCAACCTTAGTCAATACCTTATCACCTTCCTGATGTCCATAGGTATCATTTACTCTTTTAAAGTTATCGATATCTATCATAAGTATATATACTTTTTTTCCTTGCTTTGCTTTTTCAAAAAAGTATTTGCTTCTTTTCATAGCTTCTCTTCTATTTAAAACCTTTGTCAGTTCGTCATGATTAGCATTATGTTGAATTTCTTTATAAAGTCTTGAATTTTCTAAGGCAATTCCTACGTATGTTGATAGAATTTTCAGAGTAGTTAAATCTTTTAGGCTATAGGCGTTTTTTCTGTAGGATTGTGTACTTATTGCTCCAATTATTTTTTCATTTATTATAATAGGAACAAACATAAGTGATGTTGGCAAGTTGTCTGCTTTAATATTTTCATTATCTCTTATTATTTTTAAATAGTTGCTAATACTATCTATATATTGATTATATTCATTATAAAAATCGTGTATAAGTATATCTTGATTGTTATATATACAATATCCCATAAAACTATCCTTATGTATTTCTGTGGAATTTAACAATGATTTTTTCCCATTTCTCATGCATAATTG
>NZ_JBOFOR010000311.1:0-5322 GCF_051659545.1 Romboutsia sp.
AAAAGTTGTCCATCGCTCAGCTAATCATTATCTGAATATCTGGCTTGGTTTGTTTGTGTTTTAATTCTGTTAAGAATTATGTTTGTTTCTATAAATTAACCTACTGTTTAATTTTCAAAGTTCATATTGAGCAATTTTGTTCTTGTTTTATTTTATTTCGTCCGTTTCTTAAGGACAAGTAATACTATATCATTTCAATTTGATAACGTCAATACTTTTTCTTTTTTTTTTTAGTTAATTTAAAACTAAATTTTATTCTTAAATTTATCCACATTATTAACATATTACTAAGACTGTTATCACTTAATATTAATAATATTATCCACATTATTAATAGATTTATTAACAATTTATTTTCTATTTATTATTTAAATAAATTTAGCTTAATTGCTATTCATTCAAATTTATTACTTAGATAACAATGATCATTACCTAAATCTTATTGTATTTTATTCACCATTATATCAATATCTATTTTTCTTTATAAAAAATTCACTTCGCTTGAGCGACCTGTCGACGAAACACTTCATATCGCCAACGGCTCTGCGCGTTGCTAAAAATCTTTTTTACTTTTACTAAGTACGTTGACATTGCTTAAATGTAGTAACTTATCCACAGTTTTTTAGGCAATATAATTTCCTTAAGCGTAAAAAAAGCGGATAAAGCCTAATCAGCTTTATCCACTCTAACTTATTTTGCACTACATAATTGTTCTTCCATATATTCATTAGCTAAAAATACTTGTCTATTTATTAAGCTTTTTTGAACATCTATTATTCTTTGATTAGATGATCCTCTAAATCTTAAGTTTATATCCCTTTTTTCATATATAAACTTTCCATCTACTAAAATATCTATTTGATTTAATAAATTTAAATTTTTAAAATAATGAGGATTTTTACTATCCAATAATTGCTCAAATGTAAAACCAGTATATGCCCATACATCTAAATTACTGTTTTTAGCTTCTTTAGCTATTTTTTCTAAAGGTTCTTGTTGTAAAAATGGTTCTCCACCTGATAAAGTTATACCTCTTTGCAACTTTCGCCCTTTAATATTAGTTATAATTTCATCAATATCCACTTCATAACCTCCATTTAAATCATGAGTCTGTGGATTATGACACTCACTACATTTATGAGTACAACCTTGAGTCCATACAACCATTCTTAATCCAGGTCCATCTACTATACTATCAAACGATAAATGCGACGATAGTCTTATTTTCATAGTATCTTTCCCCCTATTATTATTTATGTTTTACTCTATCATGAACCTCTGCTTGTTTTGCATTGTTAAATCTATCTACTGTTCCTACTAGATATCCAGTGATTCTTCTTATTCTTTCAAATTTAATATTACTTTCATCTTCATTTCTTCCACATACAGGACATATATTTCCTTCTATTACCCCTGAAAATCCACAAATAGGATCTCTGTCTACAGGATGATTTATACTTCCATATCCTATGCCTTGGTCTTTCATCGCTTTTATAACTGTTTCAAAAGCTTCTAAATTATCTGATGGATTTCCATCTAACTCTACATATGTTATATGCCCTGCATTAGTAAACTCATGATACGGAGCTTCTATTCTTATTTTATCAAAAGCACTTATATTATAATATACAGGTACATGGAATGAATTTGTATAATATTCTTTATCAGTAATTCCTTCTATTTCTCCATATAACTTTTTATCTATATTAGTAAACCTACCAGAAAGTCCTTCTGCTGGAGTTGCCATTAAAGAAAAGTTTAATTTATACTTACTACTTGCCAGTTCCATTCTTTTTCTAATATGAGACACTATTTTTAATCCTAACTCTTGTGCTTCTTCACTTTCTCCATGATGTTTACCTGTTAAAGCTATCAGACATTCTGCTAATCCTATAAATCCTATTGTTAATGTTCCTTGTTTTATAACTTCTTTCAATGTATCTTCAGGACCTAATTCATTAGAACCTCTCCATACACCTTGACCCATTAAGAAAGGGAAATTCTTTGTTTTTTTATTACCCTGTATTTCCATTCTTTCTAATATTTGATCAATAACTAAGTTTATTTTTTCATCTAATTCTCTAAAGAACTCATTGATGTTACTCTCTTTACTATTTACTATACCGTACTTTATTCCTAATCTAGGAAGGTTTATAGTAGTGAATGATATATTGCCTCTTCCACTAACTACCTCTTCTCCACACACATTACCAAGCACTCTGGTTCTACATCCCATATATGTAGCTTCTGTTTCAGGTTGTCCTTCTTTATAGTATTTAGCATTAAATGGAGCATCTAAGAAGCTAAAGTTAGGGAATAACCTTTTTGCAGAAACCCTACATGCTATTTTAAATAAATCATAATTAGGATCTTCTGAATTTAAATTTATTCCTTCTTTAACCTTGAATATTAGTATTGGGAATATAGGTGTTTCCCCATTACCTAATCCTTTTTCTTGAGATAACAATACATTTTTAGTTATCATTCTTCCTTCTTCGCTTATATCCGTTCCAAAATTTATACTAGAAAACGGAACTTGTGCTCCTGCTCTAGAGTGCATTGTATTTAAATTATGAATAAATGCCTCCATTGCTTGATATGTTCTTTTATCTGTTTCTCTATATGACTCTGTAAATGCAAAGTTTTGTATATTATTTATACTACTTTCATCTAAATTAAATTCTTTATTTAATAATTCAGCTTCATATGTTAAATACTCTTCATTCTTCTTTATACCGACTTTAATTCCTGTATTATCTTCTGATTTATTTACTATAACTTCTACTTGATTACTTACATCCATATTTTTAAGTAATTTTAAAGCTTTAGATATATTTCCTATATAAAACTTTTTAAACGTTTTATATACGCCTTTAGCTAAACCATAATCAAAGAATGGTATACTTTGACCACCATGTTGATCATTTTGATTGCTTTGTATAGCTATCGCAGCTAATGCTGAATAACTTATAATGTCATTAGGTTCTCTTAAAAATCCATGCCCTGTAGAGAAACCTCCTTCAAATAATTTTGCTACATCTATCTGGCAACAAGTTAAAGTTCCCATATTTAAAAAATCCATATCATGTATATGTATATCTCCATTATCATGTGCAAATGAATGTTCTGGCTTTAATATATGAGTTTTGCAAAACTCTTTAGATACAGCACTTCCATATTGAAGCATCGTTCCCATAGCTGTATTTCCATTAATATTAGCATTTTCTCTTTTAATATCTGCGTCATCAGCATCTTCAAACGTTATTTCTTCTATTGTTTTCATTAATCTAGTTTTAGAATTTCTTATTCTACTTCTCTCGTTTCTGTAAATTATATACTCTTCACTTGTTTTAGCATGACCAGTTTCTATTAGCACTTTTATAACTGCATTTTGTACATCTTCTACTCCTGGTATTAAATTTATATTCTTTTTATTTAATAGCTTTATCACTTCTTGAGATAGTTCTTTTGCTATATTATAATCTGGTATCTTTTCTTCTTTTTCTGCTACATTGCTCGCCGCTAAAAATATAGCTCTTGTTATTCTATCCTCATTAAAAGGAATAATTCTTCCATCTCTCTTCTTTACAAAATTAATCAATTAAAAACGCCCCCTTATCACTATATATTGTATCACATTTACATTCCAACCACTATATGTAGTATATCAAGTTTAAAAAAATTCCCTTTAAATTTATTAAAGGGACTTTCTAATTTATCACTAATTTAGATTACCAAATTTGTACATAATAGTCAAACTGACTTAAAACCTTGAAAATGCTATGTGGATAATTTCAAACCTAGCATTTGTAAGTGTTACAAAAAACAAAATATTTTTCATATTTTTTGTGAAAATTTATCCTCCTTTATATATATTTTTAGAATAATCTGTATAATATACTTAAACATGAAAAAAGGGGGAATATTTTATGTTATCAAATAGACTTTCATCTATAACACCGTCTTATACTATAAGTATAAGTTCAAAAGTATCAGAAATGAAACTCAGAGGTATCGATGTAATTAATCTTAGTATTGGTGAGCCAGATTTTAATGTTCCTAATAAAGCAAAAAATTTCGGGATAGAGTCATTAAATAAAAATTTAACAAAATATGACATGGTACCAGGACTTAAAATATTACGAGAAGAAATTTGCAATAAACTTTCAAAAGAAAACAATTGTATTTATTCACCTGATGAAATAGTAATATCTAGTGGCGCAAAAAATTGTATAACCAATACACTTTTAGCATTACTTAATGAAAATGATGATGTTTTGCTTCCAAAACCATATTGGGTTAGTTACCCTGAAATGATTAAACTAGTAAATGCAAATCCGATTCTTATTGATACTAAAGAAGATAATAATTTTAAATTAACAAAATATGATTTAGAAAAATATATTACTCCTAAATCTAAACTTTTAATTTTAAACAATCCTTCAAATCCAACTGGAAGTGTTTATTCTAAAGAAGAATTAATTCACATTGTAGATTTTTGTACAAAAAATAATATTTATATATTAGCAGATGAAATTTATGAAAAAATCTGTTTTAATAATAAGTTTATATCAGTAGCTTCTTTAAATGAAGATGCAAAAAATATAACTATTACTATAAATGGTTTTTCTAAATTTGCAGCTATGACAGGATTACGCTTAGGATATTCAGCTTCAAATAAAACTATCGCAAAAGCTATTAGCACCATTCAAGGTCATTTAGTTTCACATCCCAGCTTAACTACACAATACATAGGATACAGTGCATTAAAAGAGTGCTCTGAAGATATCAATGAAATGGTTGCTTCCTACAAAAAAAGGAGAGATTTAATATGCGACAAACTAAATAATATACCTTATATAAATTATATTTATCCTAATGGTGCTTTTTATGTATTTATCAATTTAGAGAAAATCAAAGAAAAATTTAATTATAAAAAAAGCTTTTCTATAGATTTTTGCAATGAATTTTTAAATAGATACCATGTAGCTGTAGTTCCTGGAATAGCATTTGGTATGGATAATTATATACGTATATCTTTTGCTTGCAAAGAAGAAACCTTCTTAAATGGTTTAGACCAGTTAAATAATTTTATATTAGATCTTAAAAACTCTTTTAGTAAAAACTTATAAAAATAGGAATAATCAATTTAATAAATTGATTATTCCTATTTTTTAATAAATAAAAAAGATTACGTGGCTACGTCTTACTCTCCCAGGAGGTTGCCCTCCAAGTACCATCAGCGCTAAAGAGCTTAACTTCTGTGTTCGGAATGGGAACAGGTGTATCCTCTTTGCTATAATAACCACATAATCTTTATTT
>NZ_JBOFOR010000312.1:0-80244 GCF_051659545.1 Romboutsia sp.
AGCCCTAGATCAAAAACTAGGGCTATTTTTATATATAATAAAATATGAAAATAAATATGTTATAATTTACGTAACAAACAATTTGTCAAAGGAGATGAATAGATTTTGTTAATAGAAATAATACCTATAATAGATTTGAATATAATAGTATTAATTTTTTTAAGCGTTATACTATTATTATATAAGTCAAAATTCAATATGAAAGATAAATTAAATAAAGTATACTGTATAGTTATTATTACAACGATGATAATAATTTTTTTAGAGATATTAGATAAGATAGTATCTTTAAGCTTAAGTTCTAAGATAGTACCTATAGCTAAATTAATTAACATATGTGGGTTTGCCTTATCTCCAGTTGTTCCTTGTTTTTGGTTAATTTATATATTAGAAAGTTTTGATATAAAAGCAGATGTTAAATTAATTTTTATACCTATATTGTTGAATATAATTTTATGCGCAGCATCATATAATTACGGATATATATTTTCTATAAGTAGCATGAATGAATATAAAAGAGGAACGTTATTTTATATACCCTTAACTATTACATATTATTACCTTATTATAAGTGTTATCGTAGTTTATAAGAATAAAACTAAAGTTGATAAGAAAGAATACATAAACCTTATTTTATTTGAACTAATAGCTTTATCAGCAGGAATAATTCAAATAGTATTTAGTCAAGTTTTAGTAATATGGAGCTCTGTAGGTGTATCAATAATAATATATTATATCTACCTTCAAGAAAAATTACTTCGACAGGATAGTTTAACAGGAATATGGAATAGGTTTACCTTTGAGAGCTATGTTAATAATCTTATAAATAAAAATAAAGCATTTTCTCTTATACTTATAGATTTAGATGATTTTAAGTCTATAAATGATAGATATGGCCATGATGAAGGGGATATTGCTATCAAAAATATAGCAACATTCTTAAAAAACTATTTTAAAAAAGAAGGAATAGTAGCCCGTATGGGTGGAGATGAATTTGTTGTTATTTTAGAGGATATAGATAAATATGAATTAAAGTCTTTGATTAGCAATATAAATGATAGTTTAAATAAATACAATGAAAGCTTGAATAAAAAATATAGTCTAAAATTCAGTATCGGTTATGATGAATTTAATGATAATTACGATGACCTAGACACATTAATGAAAAGTGTTGATATATTTATGTATAGGAATAAAAATAGTAAGAAAATATAAATAATGTAATAAAATATGTATATTAATAAATTTAATGGAGATAATTATAATGTAAAACTAAATAGAAACAAAAGAATTACTCAATCTCCCCCATTTTAAAGACCTCTATCCCCCATAGAGGTCTTTAGTTTTTTGAAAATATAATAATATTTAAATTAGGTTGAAATTATACTATCTTGGGTAAAATATGTAAAATAATATAGAGTAAATTTTTAAGTACAGATACAATAGTTATGATATAATTAAAAGTATTAAGGAACTAATGTTCGAAAAGGAGTGAGATTGATGGACTTTAATTTAAAATCAGACTTTAAACCTACAGGAGACCAACCTCAAGCTATAAAATCAATAGTAAGTGCTATAAATAATGATGAAAAATGTTCTACTTTATTAGGTGTTACAGGCTCAGGAAAAACTTTTACAATGGCAAATATTATACAAGAAGTAAAGAGGCCTACATTAATACTTGCTCATAATAAAACACTAGCAGCACAACTTTATAGTGAATTTAAAGCGTTTTTTCCAGATAATGCAGTAGAATACTTTGTAAGTTATTATGATTATTACCAACCGGAGGCATATGTTGCCCACAGTGATACATACATAGAAAAAGATTCAAGTATAAATGATGAAATAGATAAATTAAGGCACTCTGCAACAGCATCTATTTTAGAAAGAGAAGATGTTATAATAATATCTTCAGTTTCATGTATATACGGTTTAGGAGATCCAAAAGATTATAAGGAACTTATGCTATCTTTAAGACCAGGGATGGAAAGAGATAGAGATGATATTATTAAACGTTTAATTGAGATACAGTATGAAAGAAATGATATCAACTTTACAAGAGGAACTTTTAGAGTTAGAGGAGATATATTAGAAATATTTCCAGCAAACAATGATGAAAAAGCAATACGAATAGAGTTTTTTGGAGATGAAATAGATCGAATAACTGAAATAGATTATGTAACAGGAAAAATAGCTGGAGTAAGAAATCATATAGTTATCTTCCCTGCATCTCACTATGCAACTACTCCTGAAAGAATAGAAAAAGCTATTGTAGAAATAGAAAAAGAGATTAAAGATAGAGTAGACTATTTCAAAGAAAATGATAAGCTATTAGAAGCACAAAGAATAGATCAAAGAACGAGATACGATATAGAAATGTTAAAGGAGATAGGTTTCTGTCAAGGAATAGAGAATTACTCAAGACATATAACAGGCAGAGAACCAGGAGAAAAACCATATACATTAATGGACTTCTTTCCTAAAGATTATTTAATAATAGTAGACGAATCTCATGTTACGATACCTCAAGTTAGAGGAATGTATGGTGGAGATAGATCGAGAAAAACATCTCTTATAGAAAATGGTTTTAGATTACCTTCTGCATATGACAATAGACCTTTAAACTTCCAAGAGTTTGAAGAAAATATAAACCAAATATTATTTGTAACAGCTACACCAGGTCCGTATGAAATAGAGCACTCTACAACAATAGCAGAGCAAATAATAAGACCTACAGGATTACTAGATCCAGTGGTGGAAGTTAGACCTATAAATAATCAAATAGATAATTTAGTAGGAGAAATAAATAAAGTTATAGAAAAAGGGGAAAGAGTATTAATAACGACTCTTACTAAAAAGATGAGTGAGGATTTAACTAATTACTTAAAAGAAATAGATATTAAAGTAAAATATCTGCACTCAGATATAGATACTCTAGAAAGAGTAGAAATAATAAGAGATTTACGATTAGGTAAAGTTGATGTATTAGTAGGTATAAACTTACTTAGAGAAGGATTAGATATACCTGAAGTTTCATTAGTGGCAATTTTAGATGCTGATAAGGAAGGTTTCCTACGTTCTGAAACAGCGTTAATACAGACTACAGGACGTGCAGCTAGAAACTCAGAAGGTAAGGTAATAATGTATGCTGATAAAATAACTAAATCTATGGAAAAAGCGATAGAAGAAACAAAAAGAAGAAGAGAAATACAAGATTTATATAATAAGGAAAATAATATAACTCCAACAACTATAAAGAAAAGTATTAGAGATGGTATAGAAGCTACTAAGGTAGCAGACGAAGAAGCTATTTATGGGATAAAAGATACCGATAATATAGAAGAAATAAAATCTAATATAGTAAGTTTACAATCAGAAATGATGGAAGCAGCACAAAACTTACAATTTGAAAGAGCTGCAGAACTTAGAGATAAGATAAAACAATTAGAAGAAAGGATAAATAATTAGATGGAAGATAAAATCATAATAAAAGGCGCCAAAGAACATAATTTGAAAAATATAGATATAGAACTTCCTAGAAATAAATTTATAGTATTTACAGGATTATCAGGTTCAGGAAAATCTTCTTTAGCTTTTGATACTATTTATGCAGAAGGACAAAGACGATACGTAGAAAGTCTATCGGCCTATGCGAGACAATTTTTAGGTCAAATGGAAAAACCAAACGTTGAGTATATCGAAGGATTATCTCCAGCAATATCTATAGATCAAAAAACAACTTCAAAAAATCCTCGTTCTACAGTGGGAACTGTAACAGAAATATATGATTATTTAAGATTATTATTTGCAAGAGCAGGAGAGGTATATTGCCCAACTTGCGGTAAAAAGATAAGTCAAATGACTATTCAAGAAATAGTAGATAAAATGATGGACTTTGAAGAACGTACAAAATTACAAATACTTTCACCTGTAGTTAGAGGTCAAAAAGGAACTCATAAAAAATTATTAGATAACATAAAAAAAGAAGGTTTTGTAAGAATTAGAGTAGATGGAGAAAATTATGAAGTTACTGATGATATAGATCTAAACAAAAATCAAAAACACAATATAGAAGTGGTAGTAGATAGAATTGTAATTAAAGATGGAATAGAAGGAAGACTAGCAGACTCTATAGAGACCGCAGTTAAACTATCGGATGGATTAGTTATAGCTCAAATAATTGATGCAGAAGAAATACTTTATTCTACTAAATTTGCTTGTCCAGAACATGGTATAGGTATAGAAGAGTTGTCTCCTAGAATGTTCTCTTTTAATGCTCCATTTGGAGCTTGTAATGTATGTAATGGATTAGGGGAAAGCAAAGAAGTAGATCCGGATTTAATTATACCTAATCCCGAACTATCTATAAAACAAGGTGCAATAGCTGCTTGGGGTTCTTCTAGTGGAAATGATGATACATATTATAGTAAAATGATACAAAGTTTAGCAAATTATTTTAAAGTATCTTTAGATACACCATTCAAAGATTTACCAGAAGACTTTGTTCAAGAGTTACTTTATGGTGAAAATAATGTAATGGTTCAATTTGTGTACGAATCTAAATTTGGAGGAAAAAGAGAATACAAAGCTCCTTTCGAAGGTGTAATAATAAATTTAGAGAGAAGATATAGAGAAACAAATTCAGATTATTCCAGAGATAAAATAGAAGAATACATGGCAGAAAGACCATGTCCTAAATGTAAGGGAGCAAGACTTAAGAAAGAAGTTTTATCAGTATTAGTAGATGGAAGAAACATAATGGATGTAACTGATTTTTCAGTTATTGAATTAATAGACTTTATTGAAAATATAAATTTAACACAAAAGCAAAAATTTATAGCTCATGAAATATTAAAAGAAATAAAAGGTAGAGCAACTTTCTTGAAGGACGTTGGGTTAGATTATTTAAATCTATCAAGAAAAGCAGGAACTTTATCAGGGGGAGAAGCACAACGTATAAGGCTTGCTACTCAAATAGGCTCAGCTCTTGTAGGAGTATTATATGTACTAGATGAGCCAAGTATTGGATTACATCAAAGAGATAATGACAGGCTTATAGCAACATTAAGACACTTAACTGATATAGGTAATACTCTTATAGTAGTAGAACATGATGAGGACACTATGAGAGAGGCAGACTACGTAGTTGACATAGGTCCAGGTGCAGGAATTCACGGAGGAGAAATAGTAGGTAAGGGAACTTTAGATGAAATACTAGCAAATCCAGATTCAATTACAGGACTATATTTAAGTGGCAAAAAACAAATACCTATTCCTCATGCTTCTAGAGAAGGAAATGGAGATTTTATAGAAATAGTTAAAGCAACTGAAAATAACTTAAAAAATATAAGTGTGAAATTGCCATTAGGTAAATTTACTTGTATAACAGGAGTTTCAGGTTCAGGAAAGAGTACTTTAATAAATGATATTTTATATAAAGGAATAGCTAGCAAAATTAATAGATCAAGAGTAAGGGCTGGAAAACATAAAGAAATCAAAGGTATCGAAAATATAGATAAGATAATTAATATAGACCAAAGTCCAATAGGTAGAACTCCTCGTTCAAATCCTGCCACGTATACAGGCATGTTTGATATGATAAGAGATTTATTTGCAGCTACAAATGAAGCCAAAGCTAGAGGCTATAAAAAGGGTAGATTTAGTTTCAATGTAAAAGGTGGAAGATGTGAAGCTTGTAAGGGTGATGGTATAATAAAAATAGAAATGCACTTCTTACCAGATGTTTATGTACCATGTGAAATCTGTAAAGGAGAAAGATACAATAGAGAAACTTTACAGGTTAAGTACAAAGATAAGAGTATATCTGATATTCTTGATATGAATGTAGAAGAAGCTTCTAAATTCTTTGAAAATATACCGAATATAAGCAAAAAGCTAGAAACTTTAATAGATGTTGGTCTTGGATATATTAAACTAGGACAACCATCAACTCAATTATCAGGTGGAGAAGCTCAAAGAATAAAGCTTGCTACAGAACTTAGCAAGAGAGCAACAGGAAAGACATTGTATATACTAGATGAACCTACAACAGGCCTTCATATGGCCGACGTAGACAAGCTAATACATGTACTTCAAAGATTAGCTGATACAGGGAATAGTGTAGTAGTAATAGAGCATAACCTAGATGTTATAAAAACATGTGATTATATAATAGATTTAGGACCAGAAGGTGGAGACAAAGGTGGAGAAATAGTAGCTACAGGAACTCCTAGAGAAGTATCTCAAGTAGAAGGTTCTTATACAGGTATGTTTTTAAATAAATATTTTAAATAAGATAAAAATATTAGCCAATACTGTAATTTTAATTACAGTATTGGCATTTTAATGTACTATTATATAGTAATTTCTTTAGTTGTTAATTCAATTTCATATTGATCTAACTCAGATTTAGAACCGTATATAAAATGACCTGGTCTGATTTCAACCCACTGTGGAGTTTCCCTAGAGTAATCATGCATTTTTGAATCATATTTAATACGTGTTCTTCCTTTTTCATAATCAGGGTCTGGAAGAGGTATAGCTGATAATAATGATTTTGTATAAGGATGAAGAGGATTTTCATATAGTTCATCAGCAGTAGCTAACTCTACTAATTTACCCTTATTCATAACACCTATTCTATCACTTATATACTTAACCATTGAAAGATCATGAGCTATAAATAAATAAGTAAGACCATTTTCAGTTTGCAGCTTTCTAAGAAGATTAACAACTTGTGCCTGTATAGAAACATCTAGAGCAGATATAGGTTCATCAGCAATTATAAACTTTGGCTCTATAGCTAAAGCACGTGCTATACCTATACGTTGTCTTTGTCCACCAGAGAATTCATGAGGATATCTACTTGCATGTTGTTCATTAAGCCCGACAGTTCTTAAAAGCTCATAAACTCTTTGAGTTCTATCTTCTTTAGTTTTGCAAAGACCATGTATATCTAATCCTTCAGCTATTATATCACTAACAGTCATACGAGGATTTAGACAAGCCATAGGGTCTTGGAATATCATTTGCATATTTTTGTTAACATAAGCTCTGTCTTCTTTGGTAAGTTTTTTAGCTGAAATATTCTTTCCATCAAAGGTAACTTCTCCATCAGTAGGGTCATAAAGACGGATGATAGTTCTACCAGTAGTAGACTTACCTGAACCAGATTCACCAACTAATCCGAAAGTTTCTCCTTCATAGATTTCAAAAGATATATCATCAACAGCCTTAACAATAGTTTTTCTATCTATTCTAAAATGTTGTTTAACATTTTTTACTTCTAGTAATACTTTTTTACTCATCTATAGCCACCGTCCTTCTCTCAACCTTGACAGGTCTTTCTACTTTTTTAGCAAGTGGATGTAGAAGCCAAGTAGCAGCATAATGGGTATCACTAACTTTAAACATAGGTGGATCAACTAAGTGGTCTATTTTTAATGCAAAATCACTACGAAGAGCAAATGCGTCTCCTTTAGGTGGATGCATTAAATCTGGAGGTGTTCCAGGTATATTATACAAATCATTATCTCCTATATCTAGGGTAGGCATAGAGCCTAATAGTCCCCAAGTATAAGGGTGTTGAGGGTCATAGAATATATCAGATGAAGTGCCGTATTCTATGATTTTACCAGCATACATAACAGCAACTCTATCAGCCATATTTGCCACAACTCCAAGGTCATGAGTTATAAATATAACAGCAACACCAGTTTTCTTTTGTAAATCTTTTATTAATTCTAATATTTGAGCTTGTATAGTAACATCAAGAGCTGTAGTTGGTTCATCTGCAATAAGCACCTTAGGATTACACGCTAAAGATATAGCAACAACTATACGCTGTCTCATACCACCTGAGAATTGATGAGGATATTGCTTAAATCTTTTCTCAGGCTCAGATATACCAACTAAATCTATAAGTTCTATGGCTTTTTTATTTGCTTCATCTTTACTAAGACCTTGATGTTTTACAATTCCTTCCATTATTTGTGTTCCCACAGTCATAGTAGGGTTAAGAGAGGTCATAGGATCTTGGAATATCATTGCAATATCCTTACCTCTTAGTTTTTCCATTTCTCTTTCTTCAAGCTTAGTCAAATCTTTACCTTCAAATAATATTTCTCCGCCTTTTATAATAGCATTTGAAGCTAATATTCTCATTATAGTCTTACAAGCAACTGATTTACCAGAACCTGACTCTCCAACTATAGCTAATGTTTCACCTTTATGTAAATCAAATGTAACTCCTCTAACGGCTTGTACTTGCCCCCCGAAAGTTCCGAAGTTAACACATAAATCTTTTACTTCAAGTAACTTTTCCAATTTATCTCATCTCCCTTACTAATTATTGATTACGCATTTTAGGGTCAACAGCATCTCTTAAACCATCTGCTAATAAGTTAAGGCTAAGTATTAAAATACAAAGAATTGTAGCAGGTATAAACATCATATAAGGATAGTTTTGTAATGCTTGGAACCCTTCATTTATTAACACTCCCAGTGATGCCATTGGTGGTTGTAAACCTAATCCAATGAAACTTAAAAATGCTTCATAGAATATTGCACTTGGTAAAGAGAACATTATCATTACTACTATTGGTCCTATTATGTTAGGGAATAGATGTTTAACGATAAGTCTTATATCTGAGGCACCTAAAGTTCTAGATGCTAATACGAATTCTTGATCTTTAAGTCTTAGTACATGAGAACGTACAACCCTTGCCATGCCAGTCCATCCAGATACAGCCATAGCCATAGATATAGACATTATACCTGGTTTAAAGACCAGCATGAATAAAGTAACTACAACTATAGAAGGTATACCTGTAATAACTTCAATAATACGCTGCATAACTAAGTCAACTTTGCCACCATAGTAAGCTGAAACACCACCGTAAGTAACACCTATAACTAAGTCAAAGAATGCTGCTAGTAATGCTATAAATAAAGATACTCTAGCTCCTACCCAAATACGTGTCCATATATCACGTCCTAATGAGTCAGTACCAAACCAATAATCTTCATCTATGTCTTTTTCAGTATAAATATCAACTCCGCTAGAATCTTTGCCATCCATAATTCCTAATGTAGAAACAATAGGCATTTTGGGTGGAACTTTAGAATGTCTAATACTTTGTTGTTTATAAGTATAATTAGAAAGCATTGGAGCAAAGATTGCCATTAATACAATAACAAATAATATACATAAACCAGTTACAGCCGCAGGATTTTTAAATAATCTTTTTCTAGCATCTTGCCAGAATGTTAAACTTGGTCTGCTAATAGCTTCTTTATCATCAGCTTCAGCAGGCATAGGCTTAAATAAATCTGCTGTTAATTCTACTTCTTGACCATCAATCATTATTTTATCAACCATTTTACTTACCTCCTGCTAAACGTATTCTAGGGTCAATGACACCGTATAAAATGTCAACTAGTAGTATTACCGCTATGTAGAATGCACTATAAACTATAGCGACACCTGAGATTACAAATAAATCATTTGTATTTATTGCACTAACTAACAAATCACCCATACCTGGAACAGCAAATACTCTTTCAACAACTAGAGAACCAGTTAATAGTGCAGCAGCAAGTGGACCTAAAATTGTAATAACAGGTATTAAAGCATTTCTTAAAGCATGCTTCATTATAACAGTAGCTTTACTTAATCCTTTAGCTTTTGCTGTAACTATATAATCAGCATTTAATACTTCAACTAATTCTGTTCTAGTGAAACGAGCAACACTTGATATAGTCCATACAGACATTGCAAGTGAAGGTAAAATAGTCCATACATATCTAAAATCAGAACCAAGTGGAACACCCCATGTTATAGGGACAAATTTAAATCTCATACCTAAGTATAATTGTAAAAGAGCCGCAATTACAAAGGCGGGAACGGATACTCCTAAAACAGCTATAATGGTGCATAAATAATCCCAAATAGTATTTCGGTTTAGTGCTGCTACAATACCGAGAACTAATCCTACTATACTACCAAATACTAAAGATTGAATACCTAACATAGAAGAAGGTCCTATACGACCGCCTATAATGTCTTCAACTTTTTGATTAGCATTCTTAAAAGAAGTACCTAACTCACCCTTAAATACACCAGTAAGATATTTTGCATACTGAACTGGAATCGGTTTATCCAGACCATAAGTAGCCTCTAATCTAGCTATTGCTTTTGGACCAAGTTTTTGATCATTAAATGGAGTTCCTGGAAGAAGTCTTACCAGGAAGAAAGTAACTGAAATAACAACAAATAACGTGATAAACATATACATAATACGCTTCATTACATAGCGAAACACGCCAATCCCCCCCTTTTTTTTTATATAATAATTAAATAAATATATATTTATTTAAGAAAGTAAAACTTTATAGATACATAAAACTTACAATAATAGATACAAATGAGATGAATGCCCCACAACACAATAAACTATTTGTTAAATAAAAATGATTAGTTCTGCATATATAATCATCTAATGTAAGATTTGTATCTTCTGTTAATACACCTCTTTTCTTTTGGATTTGTTGATTAATTTTATTAAAGGAGAATATAGTAACATTAAAGAATCCTCTCTCCCAAACAAAGCATAATGCCCCAAATAACAAATAAATCATTCCTATAAAAAATACGGAATTTATAAAGGAATACTGGCTAAAATCTCGAATTATAGTATAAAAAAGACTAATAATAAAATCAAATGCAAGAAATGTAAAAAAATGCTTCAAAATGTCACCACCTTTAAAATATTTTATTATTTAATTGTAAACCTAAAATCATTTAAATTCAATAAAAAAACATTAATTTGTAAAAAAAAAATTTCTTAACAAAAAAATCAGAAAATTAAAAAAAACAAATGATTTTTAATTGAAAATGTTATATAATAATTCTTAAACGTATGAGTAAAGTTATTCAGTAAAAAAAATGAGGGGGGATTTTTATGTTTTTAAGAAGAAAATTAACAGTAATGGCAACTATGGCATTAGTAAGTGCTACTTTATTAGCAGGATGTAGTAGTACAGAATCAAAAGGTGGAGGAGAAGCTACTGCAGGAGATGTTTTAGGAAACAAAAATGCAAGAGTAGCTATATCACAAGCTATAGATAAGGAAGCAATATGTGATGTTATATTAAACAATGGATCATTCCCAACTAATATATGGACTGCTAAATCATTAGCATTTGATAACGGTAAAGACTATGCAGATTTACTAGAAGGTGCAGGATATTCATACAATGAAGAAGCTGCAAAAGAAGCTTGGGCAAAAGCTAAAGAAGAAGTTGGATTTGATACAGTAACAATGGAAATGATAACTTATGATAGTGACTCAGGTAAAAAACTAGCTGAATTTGTTCAAAATGAATTAGCAGATTTAGAAGGTTTAACAATAAATGTAACTAATTTACCATTTGAACAAAAATTAGATAGAGAGACTAAGGGTGATTTTGACTTATCATTTGCAGGATGGGGAGCAGATTATCCAGACCCATTAACTTTCTTAGCAACTATGGAAACAGGAAAACAATATGCTAAGCAAGTAGGATATGATAGTGCAGATTATAACAAATTAATTCAAGATGCGATGAAACTTCCAGTAGCTGAAGCGTATGCTAAATATGCAGAAGCTGAAAAGATGATGCTAGGAGAAGCATACTTAGCTCCATTATATCAAAAAGCAGTAGCATATTTAGAAAAAGAATATGTTTCAGGTATAGTAAGTAACTCTTGGGGAGCTGACTACACTTATACATATGCTGATGTAAATAAGCCTGAAAAAGTTCTTAACTTACAAGAAGCTTCAGACATACCTACATTAGATGTAAGTAAAGGCACAGACCAAGTTTCATTCCAAACTCTTAACAGTACTATGGAAGGTTTAACAAGAATAGATGCAAAAGGTGGGGTTCAACCTGGAGTAGCAGAATCTTGGGAAGCTTCTGAAGATGGATTAACATGGACTTTCAAATTAAGAAAAGACTCTGTATGGTCAAATGGAAATCCTGTAACAGCTAAAGACTTTGAATACTCTTGGAAGAGAACATTAACTCCAGAGACTGCAGCTGAATATTCATATATAATGTATGATTTAGCTGGAGCTGAAGATTATAACGCAAAAGGTGGAGATGCTAATACAGTAGGAGTTAAAGCAATAGATGAGTATACTTTAGAAGTTAAATTAGTTAGACCTATAGCTTATTTTGCAGAATTAATGTCATTCCAACCATTCTACCCACAAAACCAAGCATTTGTTGAATCTTGTGGAGACAGTTATGGTACTGCAGCAGACAAACAGTTATACAATGGACCATTCACACTAAGTACTTGGAAGAAGGAAGATATATTCTCTATAACTAAAAATGATAAGTACTGGGATGCTGCAAATGTTAAATTAAACACTATAAACTATAAGATAGTTAAGGACACTGGAGCAGCAGTTAACTTATATGAAGCTGGAGAAATAGATAAGGTTGCATTAAGTGCTGAATATGTTGATAAATACAAGAATGACAAGAACTATAAGACTAAAGATTCTGCATCTACATTTATGTTACAAGTAAATGGTGGAAATAGACCTGCTAAATAATAAACAAATAAATAATTAAAATAATAAGCGTATAAATTAGAGGATATAAAATTCTTTTAATTTATACGCTTTTATTAATTTAAGCCTATTAATAAATGATAAATCATGTGAGTAATTGATATTTTTAGGGTATAATTTTAATAAGAAAAACTTGCTTAGCTCAATGCTTAGAATTTGGAGGGATAGATTTGTTTGATATACAAGAACATTTAAAAAAACTTCCAGCTCAGCCTGGAGTATATTTAATGAAGGATAAACACGACAAAGTAATATATGTAGGAAAAGCTATATCGTTAAAGAATAGAGTAAGACAGTATTTTCAATCGTCAAAGAATCACTCTTCAAAAGTTGTATCAATGGTAAAGAATATTTACAAGTTTGAATATATAATAACTGATTCTGAGTTAGAAGCTTTGATTTTAGAGTGTAATTTAATCAAGCAGTATAGACCCAAATATAATGTTTTATTAAGAGATGATAAGACTTATCCATACATAAAAATAACTACAAACGAGGACTATCCAAGAGTATTAAAAGTTAGAAGAGTAAATAAAGATAAAGCTAAGTACTTTGGTCCCTATACAAACACAGCAGCTGTAAATGATACCTTAGAAATAATAAGAAATACTTACCCAATAAGAAGTTGCAATGTTGATATAGAAAAAGCAATTAAAACTAATATGAGACCTTGCTTAAATATGCATATAAATAAGTGTGTGGGACCTTGCACGGGAAAAGTAAATAAAGAAGACTACAACAAAATGGTAGAGGAGATAATATTATTCTTATCAGGAAAAGAAGAAACTCTTATAGAAATACTAAAAGAAAAAATGAATAAATGTGCTGTAGATTTTAACTTTGAAGATGCAGCAATGTATAGAGATAAAATAAAAAGCTTAGAAGAAATGATGCAAAAGCAAAAAATAGATGCAAGTTCTTCAGAGTTAAATCAAGATGTAATAGCTATGGCTAGAGCACATGATGAAGCTTGTGTTCAAATATTCTTTGTTAGAAGCGGTAAGATAGTAGGTAGAGAACATTTTATACTAGAAGGTGTTATGGACAGTGAGAGAGCTTCTATATTAGGATCTTTTGTTAAACAATTCTATATGGAGCAAGAATACATACCAAAAGAATTGATAATAGAAGATGAAATAGAAGATGGTTTTATACTTGAGGAATGGCTAAGCTCCAAAAAAGGTCAGAAAGTTACTATAAGAGTTCCTCAAAAAGGTGAAAAGAAAAATCTTGTAGAAATGGTTAGAAAAAATGCTGTTGAATACTTAGAGAAGTTTTCTGATATGAACAAAAGAAAGTATGAAAAGAGTATAGGAGCATTAGAAGAATTAAAACAAATTTTAGGATTAGATAAAATACCAAAGAAAATAGAATCCTTTGATATATCAAATATACAAGGCGTAGATTCTATAGGTTCTATGGTTGTATTTACAAATGGAAAAAAAGATAAAAAAGAATACCGTCGATATAAAATAAAGACAGTAATCGGACCAAATGATTATGATTCTATGGCAGAAATAGTTGAAAGAAGATTGAAATATGGAGACTTTCCAGATTTAATGCTTTTAGATGGAGGAAAAGGTCAGGTAAGTTCAGTAAAAAAAGTGCTGGAGAAAAATGGTGTAGAAATTCCATTGTGGGGAATGTATAAAGACGATAAACATAGAACCAAAGGGCTTATTTCCCGGGAAAAAGAAATAGAGCTAGATAAAACTTCTAATTTGTATAGATTTGTAGCAAGTATTCAAGAAGAAGTTCATAATTACGCCATAACCTACCATAGAAGCCTGAGAAACAAAACTTTGACAAAATCTATATTAGATGATATACAAGGAATAGGAGAAAAAAGAAAAAAATCATTATTAGCACATTTTAAAGATATAGAAGCTATAAAAAATGCAACCTTTGAAGAATTGCTAGCAACGGAGGGTATGAATAAAGCTTCAGCGCAAAGTGTATATGATTTTTTTACGAATAAGTAACTTGTATTACATAGGTCGCTCAAGGGTTGAGAATTTTTAGGAAGGGATAAGTAGAGTATGAGTTTAGAAGATAGAGTATCGATAAAGGAAATAATAGAGAAATTAAATTTAGAAGTAGTCCATATGCCTGAAAATAAGGACTATTATGTATATACTCAAGATATAAATAGGCCTGGATTACAGTTTGCAGGATATTTTGAATATTTTGCTCATGATAGAATACAAATAGTAGGAAAAAGTGAGTATAACTACTTTAGCAACATGAACGATGAAACAAGGAGTAAAGTTTTAGATGAATTTTTCTCTTACGAAGTGCCTGCATTAATAGTATCTAGAGCTTTAGAAGTAAAGCCAGATGTTATAAAATATGCAAAAAAACATGAAAGAGTAGTATTAAGTACTACTAGAAATACTACAAGATTAGTTAATACCTTATCTAACTATTTAGATACAAAATTAGCTCCACATACCACAATACATGGGGTGTTAGTAGATGTATATGGAATTGGGGTATTAATAAAGGGAGAGAGCAGTATAGGTAAATCAGAAACTGCATTAGAACTAGTTCAAAGAGGGCATAGACTAGTTGCAGATGATGCAGTAGAGATAAGAAAAATAGATGAAAGCATTCTAACAGGTCAATCTCCAGAGTTACTTAGACACTTCCTTGAAATAAGAGGAATAGGCATAATTGATGTTAGAAGTTTATATGGAGTAGGAGCAGTTAAAAACTCTAAAGGTATAGATATAGTTGTTCATCTAGAATCATGGGATGAAAATAAATACTACGATAGATTAGGATTAGACAAAGAATATGAGGAAATTTTAGAATTAAAAGTAGAAAAATTAGTAGTACCTGTTAAGCCAGGAAGAAATACTGCTATGGTAATTGAGGTTGCAGCTATGAACTTTAGACAAAAAGGAATGGGATACGATGCAGCTCAAGAATTTACTAAAAAACTAGCTAAATTAATAGATACTAAATAAATAATTCTGGTAGATATAAGGTAACATTAAAATAAGTCTATAAAATTATCAATTCAAAAAGGATAGATTTTTTTTAAAAATCTATCCTTTTATTTTATTAGATTAACTAATATTTTTTATATTATTGAGCTGTAACTTCTTTGCCGCAAGCACAATCTTCACAAGTTTCATAAACAGAACTCTTATCGAAATAATGAGTATGAAGATATTTGTGAGCAGTTTCTCCGTATGGTTGACCTAAGAACTCATCATATAGAGCAACTATAGCAGGGTTCTTATGAGACTTACGAAGTTCTTTATTGTTATCTATATTATATAATCCAGCAGCTCTTTTCTTAACTATATCGTAGTCACCTTTATGATAAGGTTGACCTCCACCAGCTACACATCCACCAGGGCAAGCCATGATTTCTATTATATGATATTTAGAGTTACCAGCAGCAACTTCATCCATAACTTTTCTAGCGTTACCTAAACTACTTGCTATGCAAGCGTTTATTATTGTTCCATCTATATCTATACTAGCTTCTTTAATTCCTTCCATACCTCTTACTTGAGTAAAGTTAACATCAGCTAAATCTTTGTCAGTTACCCACTCGTAAGCTGTACGAAGAGCAGCTTCTAGAACTCCACCTGTAGCACCAAATATATCAGCAGCACCAGTAGATTCTCCTAAAGGACTATCAAAAGACTCATCCTGAAGAATAGCTAAATCTATACCAGCTTCCTTAATCATCTTAGCAAGTTCTCTAGTAGTTATAGCTATATCAACATCAAGAACTTCTTCCTGACCTAATTCACTTCTAGCAGCTTCATACTTCTTAGCAACACAAGGCATTACTGAAACTACAAGCATATCCTTAGGCTCCACATTTATTACCTTAGGTCCAAAGTAGTTTTTAGCTATAGCACCAAACATTTCTTGAGGTGACTTACAACTTGATGGAAGATTTAATAGTTGAGGATAATTTCCTTCAACAAAGTTTACCCATGCAGGACAACAACTTGTTAATATTGGAAGATTATGTCCTTCTTTAAGTCTGTGTAAGAACTCAGAAGCTTCTTCTAATATTGTAAGGTCAGCTGCATAGTTTGTATCAAATACATATTTAAATCCAAGAGCTTTTAGAGCAGCTACCATTTTTCCAGTAGATATAGAACCCGCTTCTAAACCGAATTCTTCTCCTAGAGCAACTCTTACTGCTGGAGCAACTTGAACTACTACAGTTTTTTCTTTTTGACTTAAAGCGTCCCATACCACAGGTACATTATTAACTTCTGTTAAAGCACCAGTTGGGCAAACTGCTATACACTGTCCGCAGAAAGTACATTCTGTTTCACATAAGTCAGTATTAAAGAAAGTACCAACTTCAGTATTAAATCCACGGCCTACTCCAGATAAAACGCCTACAGTTTGAACATCATTACACATAGTTTCACATCTTCTACATAATATACACTTGTCATGATCTTTAACTATAGACTTAGTAGAATTATCTGTTGGAGCAGTAGATTGAGCTCCTTTATATCTTATATTTCTTATACCTAATTCAGTAGCTATATCTTGTAATTCGCATTCTCCGCTCTTTTCACAAAGTAAGCAGTCTTGCGGATGGTCAGATAATAATAGTTCAACAACATTTTTACGAGCTTTTAAAGCTTGAGCTGTGTTAGTTTGAACATCCATACCTTCCTTAACAAGAGTACCACAAGCAGGAACTAATCCTCTACCAGCGCTTACCATACATACACGGCAAGATGCACATTGGTTAACCATGTTTATCTCATCCATATGTAGGTGACAAAGATTAGGTATTTTAACATTTGCTTCTTTAGCTGCATTTAATATAGTAGTACCTTTAGGCACTGCTACAGATTTACCATTTATAGTTAAGTTAACTAAACTCATCAATATCCCCCCTAAACCAAATTATTGTTTGATTATAGCATTCAACTTACAAGCGTCCATACAAGCACCACATTTTAGACACGTAGAAACATCTATTGCATGTTTTTCTTTTAGAGTACCAGTTATACACCCAGCAGGGCATACTTTAGTACACTTAGTACATCCCTTACATGCATCAGTTATAACGTAATCTAATAGAGATTGACATTTACCAGCAGGACATTTTTTATCAACAACGTGAGCTAAATACTCATCATAGAAGTTATTAAGAGTACTTAAAACTGGGTTAGGAGCACATTTTCCAAGTCCGCATAGAGAAGTAGTTTTTATAGTTGTAGCTAATTCTTTTAAGTCTGCTAAGTCTTGTACAGTTCCTTTTCCTTCAGTTATTTTTTCAAGCATTTCTAATAGTCTCTTGTTTCCTATACGGCAAGGAGTACATTTACCACAAGATTCTTCAACAGTAAACTCAAGGAAGAATTTACATATATTTACCATACAATCAGAATCATCAAGAACAAGCATACCACCAGAACCCATCATAGATCCTACAGAAGCTAATGATTTGAAATCTATAGCAGTATCTAGATTATTAGAAGCTAAACATCCACCAGATGGTCCACCAGTTTGAACAGCTTTGAACTCTCTTCCTTCAGGTATACCCCCACCTATTTCAAATACTATTTCTCTTAAAGTAGTTCCCATTGGAACTTCAACAAGTCCAACGTTGTTTATTTTTCCACCAAGAGCAAAAACTTTAGTTCCTGGAGAATCTTCAGTACCATACTCAGTAAACCAAGAAGCACCCTCATTGATTATTGCTGGTATGTTAGCAAAAGTTTCAACGTTATTTAAACAAGTAGGAGAATCCCAAAGACCACGTTTAGAAGCACTGAAAGTCTTCATTCTAGGTTCTCCACGTTTACCTTCTATAGAGTTTATTAAGGCAGTACCTTCACCACAAACGAAAGCTCCAGCACCGTATTTTAATTCTATATCAAAGTTAAATCCAGTTCCCATTATATCATTTCCAAGTAATCCAACTTCTTTAGCTTGATTTATAGCAGTTTTTAATCTTTCTATAGCTAGAGGATATTCAGCTCTTATATAAATATATCCAGTATCAGCACCTATAGCGTATCCGCATAGAGCCATAGCTTCTAATACGCTGTGAGGATCACCTTCAAGTATAGATCTATCCATAAATGCACCTGGGTCACCTTCATCGGCATTACATACAACATACTTATTTCCAGGAGGAGTTTGAGCAGTAGATTCCCATTTGATACCTGTAGGGAAACCAGCTCCACCTCTACCTCTTAATCCAGAAGCTTTAATTTCTTCTATAACTTTTTCTGGAGATGATTCAGTTAAGCATGAACCCAAAGCAACATAACCTTTACAACCTATGTATTCATTTATATTTTCAGGATTGATGTGACCACAGTTTCTAAGAGCAACACGAGACTGTTTTTTGTAGAAAGACATATCATCATGCTTTTCTACTTTTTTGTGATCAAGAGCAGGTTCTTCGAATAATAATCTTTCAATAACTGTATTATTAACAAGGTGTGATTGAACTATTTCTTCTGCGTCATCAGGTGTAACCGTAACATAGAAAACGTTATCAGGAAAAACTTTAGCTATAGGTCCTTTTGCACAGAATCCGAAGCAACCAGTTAAGTGTACTTCAGCATCAACGCCAGCTTTCTCTATTTCAGTTCTTAAGTTTTCAATTATTAGTAAACTGTCTGCCGATGTACATCCAGTACCTCCACAAACTAGAATTTCTCTTTTAGTAAGGTTATCCTTGCTATGATTTTCTCTCATATCAAGAGCAGGTTTGTACTCTGCAACTAAACCTTTTAATTCATCAAATGACTTTATCTTACTCATTATTCATCCCCCCCTTTAGCAACTTAATTCTAATTCTCTGTAATTATCTAGTATTTTGCTAACTCCATCAAGTTTAACCTGACCGTAAACTTTACTATTTACAACAACAACTGGAGCAAGTCCACAAGCACCTACACATCTTAGACCTTCAAGAGTAAATCTAAGATCTTCAGTAGTTTCTCCAGCTTTAATTCCAAGTTCTTTTTCAAATTGAGCAAGTATTTTATCAGCACCCTTAACGAAGCATACAGTACCTAAGCACACACTGATTTTAAATTCTCCTCTTGGCTCAGTTGTAAAATAAGAATAGAAACTAACAACTCCATAAACCTTAGAAGGTGATAAATCCAACTTCTTAGATATGTGAAGTTGTACTTCCTTAGGTAGATAACCAAAGATTCCTTGAGCATGGTGAAGTACTTGAATTAAAGCACCATGTGTAGTTGGAAGAGAATCGATGAAATTATCTAATTCATCAAATAACTGCTTATTGCGTGAAACAAAATCGCACATACAAATCCCCCTTTTAAATTAAAGTTAATATTTAAAAAATTAACTGGCTATAAAAATCCTTTTATAATTATATAATGATAAGGATGATAGTGAAAAAGGATTAAAATAAGACACAATGAGTTTTTGAGAATAGACAAAAGTTGATTAAAATTGTAGATTGGATTTAAATTGAATGACTAATTATATTATAGTATAAAAAAATATAAAAAAGTTACTAAAATATTAAAAATATTAAAAAAACTCATATGATATTTTTATATTTTGAAAAAAAAATTTATAATAAAAAAACAACCCGTATAAATAAAATTATATTTATGCGGATTATTTTTTATTATAATATAGGTGAAAGAAGTCTTGAAATAGACTCTTTAATTTTTGTACTAGTTGATCTAGAGTTATACATTTCAAGAGTAATTTCTTTAGATTTAATCATATCTTTTTCAAAGATAATTCTTTGCTGTCTCGAAATATCTGAAGCATAGATGAAAGCATTAACTTCAAAATTAAGCTCAAAGCTTCTAATATCCATATTAGCTGTACCAATAGAACAAATAGAGTCATCTATGACTATAGTTTTTGCGTGTAAAAATCCATTTTCATCGTAGTTGTAAAGCTTAGCGCCATATTTTAGTAATTCTCCTGCATATGATGATGAAGCCCAATATACAAATGGATGATCTGGCTTAGAGGGTACCATAATTCTAACGTCTACACCTGAAAAACAAGCTATTTTCAATGTTTCAGTAAGAGTTTTATCTAAGATAAAGTAGGGACTTTGTATATACACGTATTTTTTAGCTTTTTGTATCATTTTAATGTATCCAAATTTTATTTCATCTAAGTCAGTAATGTCAGGACCGCTAGAGACTATTTGAATACCAGTATTCGAAGATGATGTTGAACCTTCAGATTTAGATAAGCAATTTTCATTAAAGTAAATACTAAAATCTAAATCTTCTTTGGTAGTGTATCTCCAGTCCAAAAGAAACACTATATTAAGGTCCATTACACTATCGCCAATAAGTTTTAAATGAGTATCTCTCCAATTTCCAAATTTAGAATTTTTACCTAAATATTCATCTCCAACATTATTACCACCGATAAAACCAGTTTTACCATCAATAACAACTATTTTACGATGATTTCTATAGTTTAAGTTAAAGTTTATTAATTTCATAAAAGAAGGGAAGAATGCACCTACTTTTACTCCACCTTTTTTTAACTTTAAGATAGATTTATCAGTTAGTAATCTACTACCTACAGCATCATATAAAAGTCGAACTTCAACACCCTCTCTAGCTTTTTCTAAAAGAACATCAATTATTTTATTTCCAATATCATCATCTTTAAAGATATAAAATTGTATATTTATATAATATTTAGCCTTTTTAAGCTCAGATAAAAGGTTGCTAAAAAATTCTTCACCATTATCATAAATTTTAATATCGTTATTAGTAGTAAGATTTGCAAAGTTAGAATTAGCTAAAGAATAAATCATATCTCTATGATCCATTAAGTTTGGATCAAAACTATCTTTACATTGCAATTTATTATAAGTGCTTAAGATGTTATCTTTTATTATTTTATCCTCGGTTTCTTTTATTTTAAACATATTATCTTTTGAGATTCCACGACCAAAGGCTATGTACATCACAAATCCTAATGGAGGAACCGTGCTAAGTATAAGAATCCATGCTACCGTAGTTTCTATATTTCGCTTTTCTCTAAATATTAGGTTGATGATTACCAAGAAGTTAAAAATATATATTAATGTAACTAAAATTTCATACCAAGACTCTTTAAGAAAATTCATATAACTCTAATACCTCCTCATCTATATACGTTAATTATTCTGTACAGATTAATATATATATTATACTATAAATTTACAATTATAAGTAAATGGAAACACTAGAAAAAGATTAAGTTGTAGAACAAGATAAAAAATAGTTAAATAATACCTAGAGTTAGTATAAGAATAAATATAAAAATCGTGCTTAAAATAAGTATAAGCACGATTTTTTATATTTTACTAATTAAGCAATTTTGTTTATATCTTCTGAGGTTTCGTCTTTATTAACGTATAAGAAGTAGTAAGCACCAGCAACGAATACTGCACCACCTATTATATTACCTATAGTAACAGGTATTAAATTATCTACAAATATACTTGGTATATTTATAGAAGCAGCATCTGCAGCAGTTTTGTGAGCAGCTTCTAAGAAAGCTGGATTAGTTTTATTGAATAAACCTGCAAATAAGTATGCCATATTTGCAACACTATGCTCGAATCCAGTACATACAAATAAGAATATACCGAAGAATCCAGCCAATAATTTACCAGTAACATCTTTTGCAGCATAAGTCATCCATACTGTAGCACAAACTATCCAGTTACATAATATACCAGAAGCTATTGCAGCAGTCCAAGTGAATCCTAGTTTACCTATAGCGTTTTTAACAATAACACCACCATATAATCCATTACTCCAGTCAAACACACCTGATAAACTAACTAACCATGCTACTAAAACAGCACCTATTAAATTTCCAGTCCAGACTAAAGCCCAGTTTTTAGCAGCCTGTCCCCAAGTTACCTTTTTCTTTAGTGCAGCTAAAGTAACAAGTATATTACCAGTGAATAAGTCAGCACCAGCTATTAAAACAAACATAAGTCCAGCAGGGAACATAAGTCCAGCAACCATTTTACCTAATCCATAAGTTTCTGGGTTTGCTAATAAGTTATAAGCTGCACCAACTGACCCTAAAGCACCGAATGCTATATAAGCACCAGCTAGGAATGCAGAAGCTAAAACTTTTTTACTTGGAGTTGTAGCTTTTTTGATACCAGTTTTAATCGTATACTCAGCTATTTCAGCTGGAGTAAGCATTTTTTTATCTGCCATTTTAAAATCCTCCTTAAAAATAAAAATTAATATAAACATAAAAAAATCATATTAAAGCACTAATATGATTTTAGTTTTCTAAATTTTCAACATTAGTAATTATACAATAAAAAAAAAAAAATGTATACATTAAACATAAAAGTTAAATTAAAGATATATAAGTAAAAAATACAAAAAGATAACAATGGACAGGAAAACGGTGCTATAATATTTTTGAAAAGTTATTTATATTTAATAGGGGGTGGCTTTATGGACAAAAGATTCTTGACACCCGGGGAAATAGCGAATGCTATAGTAAATGTAAATGCAAAAAGAGGAGATTTAGCAACAGTTCCTTGTATTTTGCTAGGAATAATGGCAGGTATATTTATAGGTTTAGGAGGATTAGGTAATATTTTAGTAACGCAAACTCTTGCCAATATAGACCCAGGTCTAGCTAAATTGGCAGGAGCAGCGGTATTCCCTGTTGGACTTATGTTAGTTGTGATGTGTGGAGCAGAACTATTTACAGGAAACAACTTAATGACGCTTGCAGTAGTAGAGAAAAAGACAACTATGGCAAAAATGTTTAAAAACTGGATATTTGTATACATAGCAAACTTTATAGGTTCTCTTTTGCTAGTTCTAGTTATTTATTATGGAGGGACCATAGCTGGAGACGCGGCTACTAAATCAATTGGTATTGCAGAAGCTAAAGTATCATTGACTTTTTCACAAGCTTTTTTAAGAGCAATACTTTGTAACTTTATAGTTGTACTTGCAGTGTGGATGGCAACAGGGGCACAAGATATTGTATCTAAAATATTTGCATGCTGGTTCCCTATAATGCTATTTGTTTTATGTGGATTTGAGCATAGTGTTGCAAACATGTTCTTTATACCAATGGGTATGGCTTTAGGAGCTAAAGTTACTATAGCTCAACTTATAGGTAACTTAATACCTGTAACACTAGGAAATATAGTTGGTGGAGGAATTATAGTACCATCTATGTATTACATGGCCTATTTGAAAAAAAGACCAGAAAAAAGCAAAGCATAAAAATTAAATAAAATATAAAAAAAGCGTTGATATTGTAATATTAACGCTTTTTTTTATATGTTTAAAGCCTTTATATATTGTTATTTTTTTTTTAATACATTATTATATTAATTATATAAAATTAATATAGTATAAATATGTGAATTATATATGTGTGAATAAATAATGTATTCGAGGAGGAAACTTAATGAATAAGCAATATATATATGAAAAATTATTAAATATAATAGATGAAGAAAATGTAAAATTAGATGAACCTATGAAAAAGCATATCTCTTTTAGAGTTGGAGGTCCTGCTGACATATTAGTTAAGCCTAAAACAGAAGAACAGTTAAAAGAAGTTATTAAGTTAGTTATAAATGAAAATGTTCCATATCTTGTAATAGGAAATGGTTCTAATATTTTAATTAAAGATGGTGGTATAAGAGGGGTAGTAATAGAAATATCAGACAACTTTAATGAATTTAAAATAGAAGGAAATAAAGTTAAGGTTCAGGCAGGAGCATTACTTTCAGTTGTAGGAAAAACAGTTTTAAGAGCAAATCTAAAAGGATTTGAATTTGCGGCAGGTATACCTGGAACTTTAGGTGGAGCATTAGCAATGAACGCAGGTGCCTATGGTGGCGAAATGAAAGATATAGTAAAAATGGTAAGGTTGATGGATACTAAAGGGAATATATTTGAATATACAAATGAACAAATGGAATTTGGATATAGAAAAAGTATACTTTCAAGAAATGACTATATAGTAATATCAACAGAAATAGAACTTGAAGAAGGTAATTATGATGAAATAAAAGCTACAATGGCAGATTTCACTCAAAGAAGAATTACAAAGCAACCATTAAGCTTACCTAGTGCAGGAAGTACATTTAAAAGACCAGTAGGTCAATTTGCTGGAAAATTAATAGAAGATAGCGGACTTAGAGGTTTAACTTTAAGAGGAGCGCAAGTGTCAGAAAAACACTGTGGATTTGTAGTTAATATAGGAAATGCTAAAGCTAAAGATCTTTTAGATTTAATGTATGTAGTAAAAAGTACTGTAAATGCTAAATTTGGGGTAATGCTTGAGGAAGAAGTTAAAATACTTGGAGAGGATTAATAAATGCAAATATTAGCTGACTATCATACTCACACTAAATACAGTCATGGAATAGGTACTATAGAAGAAAATGTAAAAGTAGCTATTTCTAAAGGTATAAAAACTATTGGAATATCTGATCATGGTTATAAACATATGTCATATGGTATAAAAATCAAAGATATTTATAAGATGAGAGAAGAAATTGATAAACTAAAGCTTAAGTATACTAATATAGACATTTTGTTAGGAATGGAATGCAATATATTAGATGATAATGGTAAAATAGATATAAATGAAGAAATTATTAAAGTAGTAGACTATGTTATGGCAGGTTATCATTTTGGGTCTACGCCAAACTCTATAAGGGGAGCCTTAAACCACTGTGATAACTATATAATAAAAAGTAGAAAATCTAAAGAATACAATACAAAAGCTATAATAAATGCAATGAATAAAAATAATATATTTATAATAACTCATCCTGGTGATAAAGGAGATGTTTATATAGAAGATATTGCAAAAGTAGCTAAAGAAACTAATACTAGGTTAGAAATAAATAGTAGTCATGGTTTTTTAAATGTAGAGCAACTAAACAAGATAAAGCATATTAAGAACACTTTTGTTATAGGTTCGGATGCACATAAACCTGAAAATGTAGGTAATTTTGCCTTAGCTATGAAAATCGTAAGAGAAGCTAATCTAGATTTATCATTGATAGAAAATATTAAAAATATAGATTAAGAGGGGGAGTTAACATGAAATTCGTAATAGTTACAGGTCTTTCGGGATCAGGAAAAAGTGAGACAATGAGAGCTTTAGAGGACATGGGTTTTTACTGTGTGGATAACTTACCTCCAGCCCTGATAACTAAGTTTGCAGAATTGTGTTATCAACCTAATTCTAGTATTGATAAAGTTGCATTAGGAATAGATATAAGAGGAAGAAAATTCTTTGAAGTTCTTCATGAAAGTTTAAATTATTTACAAAAAGAAAATTATAAGTATGAAATTTTATACTTAGACTGCTCGGATGATGTACTATTAAAAAGATACAAAATGACAAGAAGAAATCATCCTTTATCTAGAAACATACAAATACCAGAAGGTATAAAAATGGAAAGAGAGATAATGGAGCCTTTAAAGGACAGAGCAGATTGTATAATAGATACAACTAATATGAAGCCAAAAGATTTACAGGAAGAAATAGAAAAAATATACTCTGAGGGTGAGGAGAATTCTAAACTTACTATATCTATTGTTTCCTTTGGATTTAAACATGGAATACCGGCTGATTGCGACTTAGTCTTTGATGTAAGATTTTTACCAAATCCATATTATGCAGAAGAACTAAGACCAAAAACTGGTGATGATGAAGATGTAAGAACTTATGTAATGAATTCTAAAATTAGTGAAGAATTTTATGGTAAACTTAGTGATATGATACAATTTTTAATTCCTCAGTATATAGAAGAAGGAAAACAACACCTAGTAATAGGTATAGGATGTACAGGGGGAAGACACAGATCTGTAACTATATCTAACTTAATATATGATGAATTAACTAATAAAGGATATAGAGTAGTCAAAAAACATAGAGACTCTATGTTACGATAATTCCTATATTGAATAATATGGAGGAAAAAATGACAAATGCACTTATTATTATAGGGATGCTTGGATGGGTTTCATTAGCAATATCTCTATATTTATATAAGAAGATGGAAAAAGAAAAAAATCAATCATTACGTGCAAAAAGTAAAGAGTATTTAGGCCCTAAGGTAGTAGTAATTGGAGGGGGAACTGGTCAATCAGTTTTTCTTAGAGGGCTTAAGCATTTTTCAAGAAATATTACTGCTGTAGTAACTGTTGCAGATGATGGTGGAGGTTCAGGTATTTTAAGAGAAGATCTAGGAATGTTACCTCCAGGGGATATAAGAAACTGCCTACTAGCTCTTGCTAATATAGAACCTACGATGAGTGAAGTTATGCAGTATAGATTTACAGAAGGAGCATTAAAAGGCCAAAGCTTTGGAAATTTATTTTTAGCAGCAATGAATGGTTTATATGGAAATTTTGAGATTGCCGTATATAAGATGAGTGAAATATTTGCTATAACAGGGAGAGTTTTACCTGTAACATTAGAGGATATTAATTTAACTGCTCGATTAAATAATGGAAATATTGTAAAAGGTGAATCTAGAATACCAAAAGAAGTAAAAAAACAAAAAAGCCTTATAGATAGAGTATACTTAGACCCGATAGATGTAAAACCTTTGGATGAAGTAATAAACTCTATTAATGATGCAGATGTAATTATTATGGGACCAGGGAGTTTATACACTAGCATAATACCTAATTTATTGGTAGAAGGTGTAGTAGATGCAATAAAGAGCTCTAATGCTCCTAAAGTATACATAACTAATATAATGACCCAGCCAGGAGAAACAGATAATCACGATGTATTAGAACATGTTAATGCTATAGTTAAACATACTAATGAGAATTTAATAGACTATGTAATAGTTAACAATGAAGTTTTACCAGCAGAAATGCTTTCTAGATATGAAAAAGATGGTGCTAAGCAAGTCTTAATAGATAAGTATCAGAGAGAACAACTAAAAGAAATGGGGGCAAAAACTATAGAGCACAATTTAATTGAGGTAAAAAACAATTATATTAGACATGATGCAAAATGTATTTCTGATATAGTAGTTAATTTGGCACTAAGTCATAAAAATGACAAAAGTAAGTAAAAAAGGATTTTAAATATTTATGTAGAAATCCTTATTATTATGTTAGTTTTAAGGAGTGAACATCTATGAGAGAAGAGGTTAGTGCCGGTGGTGTAGTACTGTTTGGCAATGCTATACTTTTGCTAAGAAAATTCAATGGAGATTGGGTTTTACCAAAGGGAAAAGTAGAAGAAGGAGAGAATAGGCAAGAAGCTGCACTTAGAGAAGTGTTAGAGGAAACAGGAGTAAAGGCTGATATATTAAAATATTTGGGAGAAATACATTATACTTTTAAAGAGAACTGGGATGAAAACAGAGCAGTTCATAAAACTGTTTTTTGGTATTTAATGCAAGCGAGAAGCATGGATACTGTACCACAAAAAGAAGAAGGATTTATTGATGCTAAGTTTATACACTTAGATAGAGTTGTAGATTTAGCAAAGTATGATGACGAAAAAGAAATAATAAAAGTAGCTTTGCAAGAGATAAAAAAAAGGTTAAAAAAGAACTAGTTAATAGGTGATGAATATGTCTTTTTCAGCTGAAACAAAAAATGAAATGTCTAGAATAATGTCAGATAATCATTGTTGTAATGTAACTGAATTAGCAGCTTTAGTTAGATTAGCAGGAAGTATACAAATTGTAGGTTATAGGAAGCTAAACCTTAAGATAATAACAGAATTAAATTCTACTGCTCGTAAGATATTCAAGTTACTAAAACAAAATTTTGGAATTAATACAACTATTTCAGTAAACAAGAATCAAATGCTTAAAAGAAATAATAGCTATGTTCTTATGGTTACAAGTGAAATGGGCGCTGAAAAACTATTAAAGGATTTAGGCATATTAGCTCCAGGAGATGGATTTTACACTTTAAATAAAGTTCCAACTGAGCTTATACAACACGATGAATGTGTTAGAGCATTTATAAGAGGAGCATTTCTTGGAGGAGGGTCAATAAGTGATCCAGGCAAGAATTATCATTTAGAGTTTGTAACAAATAACGAAGATTTTGCAGAGTCTTTAAAAGATCTTATAAATTCGTTAGGTTTTAATTGTAAGATAGTAGCTAGAAAAAATAATTATGTGGTATATCTAAAGGAAAGTGAGCAAATATCAGACTTACTGAGTATAATAGGAGCTCATCAGGCTCTTCTAAGCTTACAAAATACTAAGATTGTAAAAGCAGTAAGAAATAATGTTAATCGTATAGTTAACTGTGAAACTGCCAATCTATCTAAAACTGTTAACGCTTCTGTCAGACAAGTTGAGAATATCAATTTTATACAAAGGACAGCAGGTATAAGTAGTTTACCGGAAAATTTACAAGAGATAGCAACCCTTAGGGTAGAGTATGAAGATTTAACATTAAAGGAACTTGGAGAAATGTTAAATCCACCTATAGGAAAATCAGGCGTAAATCACAGACTACGAAAAATAGAAGAAATAGCTAATAAATTAAAAGGAAATCAAACATAAATGGAGGGTATATTTTATATAGCCTCCTATTTATATACCCCGCGAGGGGAAAAGGATATATAAATAGGGAATTGTAGGATGTAAAATACTTTTGACATGTTGAAAATAGGCAATATCAAAGGCTTTTGATGGTGAGAATTGATTTGAGGTTATAGACTAATAGTGCAGGAGGTCGTTGTATGGAGATTGGAAAACAAATAAAAAAATATAGAAATGAAATGGAGCTTTCACAGGATGAGTTGGCTGGGAAGATATTTGTTTCTCGTCAAACTATTTCAAATTGGGAAAATAATAAAAACTACCCTGATGTGAAAAGCTTATTATTGTTAAGCTCTCTTTTTAATGTATCTCTTGACATATTAATTAAAGGAGACCTTGAAGAAATGAAAGAAAAAATCAAAATAGAAGATATTGATATGTTTAAATATGATAGCAATATCTTTAGTACGCTATTAATATGTACTATGGTACTACCTATTCCACTTAAACGATTTATGGGGGATATTGGGTTTGTAATTTGGGCTTTAATTTTTATAGCATCGGCATATTATGCCATTAGAGTTGAAAAACATAAAAAGAATTTTAATATTCAAACCTATCGAGAAATTATTGCATTTTTAGATGGTAAAAATATGGATGAAGTTGAAAAGAATCAGGAGTATGGGAAACGACCATATCAGAAGTTTTTGCTAGCAGTAGGTGCGGGTTTATTGACGATAGTAGTAACAGTAATTATGGGATGTATATTATTATAAAATCTTAGAATTGAAACTGTACATGAAATAGAGGTAATCTTTTCGTGTACAGTTTTTACTTTTATTAGTGATTTTTGTAAATAAGTTAAGTATTTTATAGTTAGAAATCTTATAAAAGTGAATTTTTGTTTATTATATATAATATGTGGTAAAATTAAAGATAAGATTGGAGGTGGAATGATGAGCAAAGATTTTGCACATCTACATGTTCATACAGAGTATAGTTTACTAGACGGTTTTTCAAGAGTAAAAAAACTAGTAGGACGAGCTAAAGAACTTAATATGAGTTCAATTGCTATAACAGACCATGGTTGTATGTTTGGTGTTATAGATTTTTATAAGACGGCTAAAAAAGAAGGTATAAAACCCATAATAGGATGTGAGGTTTATACTGCACCTAGAAGCTTAAGAGATAAAGACCCAAACTATGATAAAAATCAAGGTCACTTAGTATTGTTAGCTAAAAACATGGATGGATATAAAAATTTAATTAAAATAGTATCAACTTCATATGTAGAAGGGTTTTATTATAAACCTAGAGTAGATATGGAGGAGTTAAAAAAGTACAGTGAAGGTATAGTAGCTTTATCAGCTTGTTTAGCAGGTGATGTATCACGAGCTATAATGGATAGAAACTATGAAAAAGCTAAGAAAATTGCATTACAGTATAGAGAAATTTATGGAGAAGAAAACTTCTATTTAGAAATACAAGATCACAATTTACCAGAGCAAAGAGAAGTAAATGCAGGACTTGTAAAGTTGTCAAAAGAAACAGGTATTCCTTTAGTAGCAACTAATGATGTTCATTATGTAAATAAAGATGATTCCAAGATACACGATGTTTTAATGTGTATACAAATGGGAAAAACAGTAGACGATCCAAATAGAATGAGGTTTGGAAGTGATGAGTTTTATTTAAAATCTAGAGAAGAAATGGAAGAATTATTTCCATTTGCAGAGGAAGCAATTGATAACACAGTAAAGATTGCAGAAATGTGTAATGTTGAATTTGATTTTAATACAATTCACTTACCACAATATGATGTACCAGAAGGATATACTCCAGATACTTATCTTAGAGAACTGTGTTTTAAAGGTTTAAGTGAAAGATATGAGAATCCCAGTCAGGAAATTGTAGACAGACTTAATTACGAGCTGGATGTAATTGAAAGAATGGGATATGTGGAATATTTCTTGATAACCTGGGATTTTATAAATTTCTCAAAAGAAAATAATATTATGGTTGGTCCAGGAAGGGGTAGTGCGGCAGGTTCAATAGTTGCATATACACTAAAAATAACTGATATAGACCCTATAAAGTACTCATTGTTATTTGAGCGTGAACTAAAATGCGCTCATTAAACTGGGTGAATTGCTGGAAGGCTAAGGTGAAAACTATGCTAATCAGCAGCCAAGCTTGCGAATGGTATAAAAGTAGCAAGAAGGTTCAGAGACTAGGAAAATGAATAACCAAGTAATAATTTTTCCCAAGAGTGCCCAGATTAATAAATTTATCAGATGTAGGATACTATAATAAATAGATACCAGAGAAAGAGGTTTATATATTATGTATCCACATATATGCGAAAAATGTAATAAAAATTTTGAGTCAAGAAAAAAACAACAAAAATATTGTTCTAAAAGTTGTGCTAATAGTGTTAATACAAGTAAAAGAAAGATAGAAGATGAAAGTATTTATGTAAATGGATTGAATAGAGTTAACAGTTATATTTTAGGGTTGATATATTCTGATGGATGTGTAAGTTTTGATGAACATACTAAAAAGTATAGAATTACAATAGCTATGAATGATTTTGATATAATGGATAATATTCATACTATCATGACCCCTAATAAAAAGCTATACTCGTATACGCATCCGAATGGAAGATGTGAAACATATTCAGTAATAAGCACTAATAAAAATGATATTGATTTTTTATTTAATATAGGTATTAAGCCTAGAAAGAGTCTAGACATAACTTATCCCAAAATAGATAAAAAATTTGATTCAGATTTTATAAGAGGCTACTTTGATGGAGATGGAAGTGTTTATGAAAGTAGAACATACACATATTACAAAGGAATAAAAAAAGAGTATAAATACAAATACTTTAAAATTACTACTGGAAGTAAGGAATTTGCATATCAACTTTCGCAAAAACTTTTAGAATACAATATATGTAGTAATATAACACAAGATTCAAGAAGCAGTAACTCATCTTACTATGTATCTATATATAAAAAGGATTCAGTAATAAATTTTTTTAACCTTATATATGATGAAGCAGAGTTATTTATGAGTCGCAAATATGATAAATTTATTAATATGATATAGTCCAAACTGAACCAGAATTAACTGGTTGATGAAAATGAGGGAAACCTCCAGAGCGTAAGATAAAAAGCTTACGGTTAATAACTATTGTTTTTAAATCCAGAGCGTGTGTCGATGCCCGATATAGATATAGACTTCTGCTATGAAAGAAGAGAAGAAGTTATAGATTATGTAAAAAGAAAATACGGTGAAGACCATGTTGCACAGATAATTACCTTTGGAACAATGGGTGCCAAGGCAGCAATAAGAGACGTTGGAAGAGTATTAGATACACCTTATAATAAAGTAGATAAAATAGCCAAAGAAATACCTTTTGCACTTGGTATGACTATAGATAAAGCTTTAGAAACTAATCCAAACTTAAGAGAATTATATCAACAAGATAAAGAAACAAAAGAAATATTAGATATTTCAAAGCAAATTGAAGGAATGCTAAGACATGCATCTACCCATGCGGCAGGAGTTGTTATTTCTAAAAAATCAGTAGATGAGTATGTACCATTGTATAAACATCAAGAATCAATAACTACTCAGTTTACAATGACTACTTTGGAAGAACTTGGATTATTAAAGATGGATTTTTTAGGCCTAAGAACGTTAACGGTTATAAGAGATGCATTAGATTTAATAGAAAGAAATCACAATAGAAAAATAGATTTTTCAAAAATGGATTATGATGATTCGAAGGTATATGAGTTACTATCCTCAGGAAACACTGCTGGAGTATTCCAGTTAGAAAGTGCTGGAATGAAGTCTTTCATGAAACAACTAAGGCCAGATAATTTTGAAGACATAGTAGCAGGAATATCCTTATATAGACCAGGACCTATGGATTCTATACCTACGTATATAGCAAACAAAAATAATCCTCAAAATGTAAAGTATATGCATGAAAAACTAAAACCAATAATGGAAGTAACTTATGGATGTTTAGTTTATCAAGAACAAGTAATGCAGGTAGTTAGAGATTTAGGTGGATATAGCTATGGGCGTAGTGACTTAGTAAGAAGAGCCATGGGTAAAAAGAAAATGGACGTCATGGAAGAAGAAAGAAGATACTTTATACATGGTAAAGAAGATGAAAATGGAAATATAGAAATAACAGGATGTGTAAGAAATGGAGTGCCAGAAGATATAGCTGATAAAATATTTGATGATATGATAGACTTTGCAAAGTATGCGTTTAACAAAAGTCATGCGGCAGCGTATGGAGTGTTATCGTATCAAACAGCATATTTAAAGGCATATTATCCAGTAGAATTTATGGCTGCACTAATAACTAGTGTAATGGGTAATACAGATAAAGTAGTTGAATATATAAGAGAATGTAGTTCTCTAAAAATAGATGTATTAAAACCAGATATAAACAAAAGTTTTGCCAAATTCTCAGTGGAAGGAACCAATATAAGATTTGGATTAGCTGCTGTCAAAAATGTTGGAGTAAATATAATAAACAACATAATAAACGAAAGAGAAACTAACGGGAAGTTCTTGGACTTTAATGATTTAGCAAAAAGGTTAGATACCAAAGATACAAACAAAAGAGTTATAGAGAGTTTAATAAAATGTGGTGCATTTGATGAACTAAGTGAAAATAGAGCTAGTTTAATGGCTGGATACGAAGGTATAGTAGAAAGTATATCAACAGACCGAAAGAAAAATATTCAAGGACAAATATCATTGTTTGATGCATTTGGAAGCGATGATAGTAATACACAATTAAATGAAGTTAGCTCTATACTTAAAATTAAAGAATTCGAAGAAAGAGAAAAATTAAGTCTAGAAAAAGAAGTTTTAGGAATGTATGTAAGTGGACACCCACTATCACAATTTGAAGAACAGTTACAAAAAAGTACATCCATAGATATAGGGAAGATAAATGCTTTAAAAGAGGATGAAGAAGCATATTTAAGATTAGATGGAAAAGATGTAATAATGGGTGGAATGATAGTATCTAAAAATATAAAAACAACAAAAAGAAATGAAATAATGGCCTTTTTAGAATTAGAAGACTTGTATGGAAACATGGAAGTTATAGTATTTCCACAAATTCTAAAAAAGTATAATGATATTTTAAATGAAGATAATATTATATATATAAAAGGAGTATTAAACATAAAAGAAGATGAAAATGCAAAAATTATAGCTAGAGATATAGCAGATATTAATCATAAAAATAATTTTGTAGAAAATAAATTAAATAGTAGAAATAACTCGAAAAATGGGTTATATTTAAAGATAGATACGTTTAACAATAAAAAAACAATAGACAAACTAATGGATATTATAAAATTATATCCAGGAGACGAGAATATATTTTTATATGCACATGAAACTAAACAGCTATGTAAATGGAATGGATTAAGTGTAAAAATATCTGATGACTTAATTAAAAATATAGAAAAAATACTTACAAAAGAAAGTGTTAAGATTAAAAACTAAATTAAACAAAATAAAAAAACTAAATTAGATAAAATAAAAACAAATAGAATATTAAAATAAAAATTATATTATATAATAATATAATGAAAAATTGTTTCAAATTATGATATAATATCATAAAATGAATATTTAGCAAGAGATAATTTTTTTAACTAACATGGGATGAAAAAACACTATAGGGACTTGAAATGTCCCTATAGTGTTGAAATATATATTTAGGAGGTAAAGAGCCATGAAGACTATAGGAATATTGACTAGTGGAGGAGACGCTCCAGGAATGAATGCAGCAGTAAGAGCTGTTGTGAGATCTGCAATATATTATGGATGTAAGGTATATGGAATCAGCAGAGGATACAAAGGTTTAATAGAAGAAGATATACAAGAAATGAATTTATCATCTGTTGGAGATATTATACATAGAGGTGGAACAATATTAAAATCTTCAAGATGTGAAGAGTTTAAAACAGAAGAAGGTAGATTAATCGGAGTAGAAGTATTAAAAAAATACGGAATTGATTGTTTAGTTGTTATAGGTGGAGATGGATCATTCAATGGTGCTCAGAAGTTAAGTAACTTAGGATTCCCAGCAATAGGAATACCAGGTACTATTGATAATGATTTAGCATACACTGATTATACAATCGGTTTTGATACAACAATGAATACTATAATCGATGCTATAGGAAAAATAAGAGATACCTCTTCTTCTCATGAAAGGGTTAACATAGTAGAAGTTATGGGAAGACACTGTGGTGATTTAGCTTTATATTCAGGTCTTGCAGGTGGAGCAGAAACTATAATAGTTCCAGAAGTTGACTTTAGAGTGGAAGATGTTTGCAATAAATTAAAAACTACTCAAAAAAGAGGTAAAAGACATAGTATAATAGTGCTTGCTGAAGGTGTAGGAAATGCTCAAGATTTAGGAAAAGAAATAGTAAAAGAAACTGGAGCAGACTTAAGAGTGACAGTGCTTGGTCATGTACAAAGAGGTGGAAGTCCAACCGCATTTGATAGAATACTAGCAAGTAGATTGGGAGTAAAAGCTGTAGAGTTACTATTAGATGGAAAATCAGCTAGAGTAGTAGGTATAAAAGATAATAAGATAATTGATATGGAAATACATGAAGCTTTAGCAATGACTAGACCATTTGACAAAGCTACTTTTGAAATGGCAAAAATACTATCAATATAGATTTAGGAGGAATATACATATGTTAAAAAATACAAAGAGGACAAAAATAGTTTGTACACTAGGTCCAGCAACAGAAAAAGAAGAGGTTTTAACTCAACTTGTTGAAAATGGGTTAAACGTATGCAGATTCAACTTCTCTCATGGTTCTCATGAAGAGCACAAGGGAAGATTAGACATGGCTAAAAAAGTAAGTAAAAAATTAAATAAGCCAGTTGCTTTATTATTAGATACAAAAGGACCTGAAATAAGAACAGGAAACTTTGCAGATCCAGAGGTTCTTTTAGAAGAAGGTACAAAATTTACTATAACAATGAAAGATGTTGTAGGAACAAAAGAAATGTGTACTGTAAGCTACAAGGGACTTGCTAATGACGTTGTACCGGGAGATACTATATTAATAGATGATGGTCTAGTAGGACTTAAAGTACAAGAAATAAATGGTGACGATATAGTATGTGTAGTTGAAAACTCAGGAATAGTTAAAAATCATAAAGGGGTAAACGTTCCAGGCGTAAAAATAAACTTACCAGCTATAACTCCTAAAGATGAAAGTGATATAGAGTTTGGAATAAGCCAAGGTATAGACTATATAGCTGCGTCATTCGTAAGAAAAGCTGCAGATGTATTAGCTATAAGAGAAATATTAGAAAAAAACAATGCCACAGATATACAAATAATATCTAAGATAGAAAACCAAGAAGGTGTAGATAACATAGATGAAATACTACAAGTTTCTGATGGTATAATGGTAGCTAGAGGAGATTTAGGGGTTGAAATACCGACTGAAGAAATGCCAATAGTTCAAAAAATGATGATAAAGAAATGTAATGAATTAGCTAAGCCAGTTATAACTGCTACTCAAATGCTTGATTCTATGATGAGAAATCCAAGACCAACAAGAGCAGAAGTTACTGACGTTGCAAATGCTATATACGATGGAACAGATGCAATCATGTTATCAGGAGAAACTGCTGCAGGGAAATATCCAGTAGAATCAGTAAAAATGATGGCTACAATAGCTAAGAGAACGGAAGAAACATTAGATTACGGAAAATTATTACAAGAAAACTCTTCAAATAACGTAACTGTAACTGATGCTATAAGTCATGCTACATGTACTACTGCAGTTGATTTAGATGCATCTGCAATAATAACTTCTACTTCATCAGGACATACAGCTAGAATGGTATCTAAGTTTAGACCGAAGGCTCCAATAATAGCTACTACAAATGATGAAAAAGTAATGAGAAGATTAGCTCTTACTTGGGGAGTATACCCAGTTAAATCTAACCAAGCTGGTAATACAGATGAGGTTATAGAAAATTCTATAGAAGCAGCAAGAAGTGCTAACTATATAAATAATGGAGAATTAGTAGTTATAACTGCTGGTGTACCAGTTGGAGTAAGCGGAACTACTAATTTAATAAAAGTTCATGTGATAAGTGAAGAAATAGTAAAAGGAATAGGTGTAGGAAGCAAGACTGTAGATGGTAAAGTTCGTATAATCAAAAGTGGGGAAGAATGTAAGGACTTTAACGAAGGTGATGTATTAGTTACTACAATGACTGACATAGAAATGAATTCTTATATAGAAAAAGCTGCAGCTATAATAACTGAAGAAGGCGGAATGACTTCTCATGCTGCTATAGTTGGATTAAACTTAAATAAACCTGTTATAGTATCTGCAACTAACATGATGAGCTTAGTTAAAGATGGAGAAACAGTAACTGTAGATGCAGCTAGAGGTGTAGTATACAGAGGGTCAACTAGAGTTTTATAATAAAGAAATAATATGTAAATAAAACAACATATAAATAAAATGAAATAAGCATCAAAAAAAGTTTTTAGAAAATTTCGAAAATAGTTGTAAATACTATTTGATGATGCTACTATTATTTTAGGTTACTCAATAACCACTAAGTTTAATCAGAAAACTTAGTGGTTATTTTATAAAAAAAAATATCAGAATATTTAGAAATAACAGAAAATGAGTAACTGTAATATTTATTTTTATACTATATATATTCTAAGAATAATTCTACATCATTATATACTATTATTATTGAAGATAATATTCAATCAATAAGATTAACTTAGTTTAAATGATGTAATATTTTAGTTAGAAGATATATATATATAAAGAAAAGGGAGGGGGATTATATTATGGCAGAGAGTAGAGAAAACTGGGGTTCGAAAATTGGTCTTATACTAGCAATGGCAGGTAATGCCGTAGGATTGGGGAATTTCTGGAGATTCCCGTACGTAGCTGCTTCAAATGGTGGAGGAGCATTTATGATTCCTTACTTCTTCGCACTAATCGTTATAGGTATACCTTTAATGTTAGTAGAATGGAGTATAGGTAGATATGGTGGTAAGTTCGGTCATGGAACTATGGGTCCAATAATGTATGTACAGGCTAAACAAGCGATGGCACCTAAAAAAGCACTTATAGTAGGCTCTTTAGCTGGAATGATAGCATTTGGAGTTACTTTATTAGTTAACTCATATTACAACCACTTAATAGGTTGGTCATTGGGATATGCATTTAATTCATTAACCGGTGGTTATATGGATATGAATGTCTCGACAGGAGATTTTTTTGTAAAATATATTACGAGTCCAGTAAACTTAATATTTTGGATAATAACACTTTTATTATTAGCAAGAGCAGTTACTAAAGGTTTAGAAAAAGGTATAGAGTCTTGGGCTAAGTTAATGATGCCTACTTTATATGTATTTGGTATTATATTAGCAATTAGAGCTGTAACATTAGGTTCGCCAGTAAATCCTGATTGGAGCGCTATGGCTGGACTAAACTTTATCTGGAATCCAGACTTTAGTTCACTTTCATGGAAATCAGCAATAGCGGCAGCGGGTCAAATATTCTTCACATTATCATTAGGTATGGGTATAGTAGTAAATTATGCTTCATACTTAAAACCTGAAGAAGATATAATAACATCTTCGGTTTCTATGATATCATTAAATGAGTTTGCAGAAGTTATTTTAGGTGGTACAGCAGTTATACCGATTGCGTATGCATTCTTAGGTCCAGAAGGAATAACAAAGAGTATAGGTCTTGCATATATAGCATTACCAAATGTATTTAGAACTATGGCTGGTGGAGGAATATTTGGAGCGATTTGGTTCTTGTTATTATTCTTCGCTGGAATAACATCTGCTATAGCAATGTACAATTACTTGGTTGCTCTTCTTCAAGAAGATGCAGGTATGGATAGAAAGAAAGCTTCTTTGGTAGTGCTTATAGGTTACTTAATAGTTGGTATACCAGTTTGTGCAGAGCCAATACTTACGAAAACAGCAGATTTGATGTATTTCTCAGAAGTTGATAACTGGATAGGAAATTATTTGTTGATAGTACTTGGATTAATAGAAATAGTTGTAGTTGGATGGTGTGTTAAAGACTCAGCTCTTGAGGAGATGAACAAAGGTGGATTATGGAAGGTTCCTAAGTGGTATTTTAGGTTATTCCATCAATTCTTAACACCAATTACAATAATAACGTTCTTATTATTCTTTACTATAGATTACGCTAAAGCAGGGAACTTTAATTTAATACCTGCATATGCTGTTGGAACCGGATTAGAAATGTGGGCTCTTGCAGGTAGAATGGTTGTAATTGGAGTATTAATATGTGGATTTATACAATCATATAAATCTATAAAGAAAAAATATGCTAAGGATTTAGATGGCAAAGTACCAGTTTAAAAGGGGGATATAACTATGACAAGTCTAGCGTGGGTATTTTTAGGATGTGTATGGACCGCTATATTTATTACTACTGTATTATCATTAAGAACAATAATTAATAACCAATAAAAATAAAAACCCTACTTTTAGTAGGGTTTTTATAACAAATAGAAAAATAATTGAAATTTATTTGGTAAGAATTAAAAGGTGATTTTATATATAATGTATAATATTGTGTATAAAGAGAGATTAGTATAACTATAGGGGGGCGATAAAATGAAGGGAAGTATGGCTGCAAATAATATTAATCAAATAATATTAGAGTTAAAAAAATCAAAGAAAGTAAATGAAAAAAGAAAAAAAAAATATATTAGAATACTAGAAGAATTACATAAAAGGTACACTGATATAGAAATTAGCGAAAAGTTTAAAACACAGTATAATCAATTAAACACAAAAGGTACAGAATCAATAAAAGAATTAAGAAATCTAAAAGATGCTAAAGATATAGAATCAGTAATAGAAATTTACATTAGATATCTTAAAGCATCCATTGGAGATTTTGAAGGTAAAACTATAAATATAAGAAAGTATATTACTAGTTTTTTATTTTGTGCCATGCTATTTTTAGCTTTAACTCCTCAATTCTATGGATTTTTCCTACCTATATTATTTTTTCTACCTATATATATAGGGCTAAGAGGTGTGAAGCAAAGAACAATGACTGGTTTTTATATGACAATGAGTGTTGTACCAGTAGCTTTGATGACGTCTATGACATGGATAAGATACGGGATAAATGTTAGAAATGATTATGGATCAGCGTTACAAAATATAATTAGTAGCGGAATGTCTAAAAATTTAGCTGAAGTCCTAATAGTAGTAGGACCTATACTAGGATGTGCTTTATTTGTATTTGCATTAATGCAATTATACCGAGGGATTAAAAGTAAAGATTTATTTATATAGGGGCTTTATAAGCTCTTATTTTTTTGGTAAAATAAATGCTTAAAGAATTTTTAAAATTACATGGACGGAGGACAAACCTATGCTATCAAAAAATAAAGAGTACATTGTAGATATAGTTGATATAGGTCAAGGTGGAGTTGGAATAGGTAAATATGAAGGTTTTACTGTTTTTGTCGAGGGCGGATTAATACAAGACAAAGTTAAAGTTAAAATAAACAAATCTAAAAAGAGTTATGCAGTAGGTGAAATGGTTGAAATAATAGAAAAGTCACCTTTTAGAGTGGAGAGATTATGTAGTGATAAACTTAAGGATTGTGGTGGATGCCAGATACAAGAGTTAGATTATAAAAAGCAACTAGAAACAAAAACGAATGAAGTTAAGCAAGTTATAAGTAGAATCGGTAAATTAGAAAATGTAACTATACATGATACAATGGGAATGGAAGAACCTTGTAGATATAGAAATAAGGCTCAATTTCCTATTCAAAAGATAGGTGGTTCGCCAGCTATTGGTTTTTATAAAAAGAAAAGTCATGATATTATACCAATGGATAAGTGTATGATACAACATGATGTAAATGATAAAATCATTCAAATAATAAAAACATACATAAATGCTTACAATGTAAGTATTTACGATGAAAAAAGTCATACAGGTGTATTAAGACATTTAGTAACAAAAGTAGGATTTACTACTAATGAAGTAATGGTAGTATTAGTTGCAAATGGTAAGAAACTACCGTATCTAAATGAATTAGCATCTGTACTTGAAGAAAATGTACAAGGATTTAAAACATTAGTTGTTAATGTAAATAGAGAAAAAACTAATGTAATCTTAGGAAAAGAAAACAGGATAATATCTGGAGAAGGAAAAATAAATGATTATATAGGAAATTTAGTTTTTGAAATATCTCCGTTATCATTCTTCCAAGTTAATCCTACTCAAACAGAAGTATTATATAATAAAGCTTTAGAGTATGCGCAGTTAAAAGAAAATGATACTGTATTTGATATATATTGTGGAATAGGAACTATATCTTTATTCTTAGCTCAAAAGGCAACTAAAGTATACGGTATAGAAATAGTTGAAGAAGCTATAGAAGATGCAAAAGTAAATGCTAAATTAAATAATTTAAACAATGTAGAGTTTTATGCAGGTAAGGCTGAAGAAGTTGTACCTAGAATGTATAAGGAAGGCAAGACTGCTAACGTAGTAGTTGTAGATCCACCTAGAAAAGGTTGTGATGAGAAAGTATTAGATACTATAGTGTCTATGGAACCAGATAGAGTAGTTTACGTATCTTGTAATCCATCTACATTAGCAAGAGATTTAGCTTATTTAGATGAAAATGGATACAAGTGCGTAGAAATACAACCAGTAGATATGTTCCCTCACACTATGCACGTAGAATGTGTGGCTAAAATAGTTAAAAAATAATTTTCTAAAAATTAAAATTAATAATCTGAAATTATAAATAAAAAAGCATATGATGGTTAGAATAAGATTAAATAAATGTATCTTACACCTCAACTTTTATCATCATAGCAGTATACATTTATTTTAAAATAGATAAAGTCCTTCAGATTTTGAGGGACTTTTTGGTTTTTAAATACTATAATTATATTATTAATAATTTAAAGGGGGCGAATAGAATGAAAATTTTATTCACTATAAACTATGGGGAAAATAAGTTTCAAATGGTAAGAAACTTAGGATATGAAGTAATCTATTACAATGAAGAAACTATAAAAAATAATGAGGATATAAATAGTGCAGATATTTTAGTTACATATAATCCCTTCTCAACTCTAGACATAACACAAATGAAAAAATTAAAATATATACAAACTTCAAGTGTAGGAATAGATCAAATACCAAAAGTAGAAGTATTAAAAAGAAATATTACTATAGCAAATAACAAAGGTGGATATAGCATACCTATGGCAGAATGGATAGTAATGTCAATTTTAGAAATATACAAAAATAGTATGAAATTACACAAGCAACAACAAAACAAAGTATGGAAAATGAATATGGATACAACTGAATTAAGTGATAGAACAATAGGTTTCATAGGAACTGGAACAATAGCAACTGAGGCAGCAAAAAGATTAGAGCCTTTTGGTGTAAAAATATGGGGAGTAAATACAAATGGCTCGAATAAAGAACACTTTGATAAATGTTTTTCAACTGAAGAAATGCATGAGGTATTTAAAAACTGTGATGCAGTAATATGTACTATACCAGCGACAAAAGATACAATAGGACTTATAAATAAAGATAAGTTTAATCTAATGAAATCTGGTACAATATTTATGAATGTGGGAAGAGGAAACATAGTGAGAGAAAAAGATTTAATTGAGTGTATAGATAAATTTAGAGGGGTTGCTATAGATGTTTTTGAAGAAGAGCCTCTAAGTTATAATAGTCCACTATGGGAGCTTAAAAATGTAATAATTACTCCTCATAATTCTTGGGTATCAGATAAAAATAAAGAAAGAACCTTTAATATGATTTATAACAATTTAAAAAAATATATAGCTAACGAACCATTAAATAATATTGTAGATATAAATAAGGGATATTAAATAAGTAGAAAGCTACCATAAATTTAGGTGGCTTTTATTTATTAAAAAATTTAGCAACGATAAACTTATGATGATATACTAAAAAATGTATAAAAGTTATAAAGTGGCAATACTAAAAATACAAGCATATAAGAGGTGATATATATGAATATTGAAAATAAAATAAATGAGTTAATTGATAAAATAAATTATCATAATGAAAAGTATTACAATGAAGATTTACCAGAAATAGCAGATTATGAGTATGATAATTTAATGAAAGAATTAATAAAGCTAGAAGAAGAAAATCCAAATTTAAAAAGAATTGATTCTCCAACTCGCAGAGTAGGTGGAAAGCCTCTTGAAAAATTTGACCAAATAGTTCATAAAATACCTATGTTAAGCTTATCTAATGCATATTCAAAAGAAGATTTAGAAGACTTCAATAGAAGAGTAAAAGATATGGTAAATAAAGATGTAGAGTATGTAGTTGAATTTAAAATAGATGGACTATCTATAGGAATTACATATACTAATGGACAATTTGAAAAAGGTGCCACTAGAGGTAATGGTTCTGTAGGTGAAGATGTTTCTCAAAACTTAATGACTGTTAAAAGTATTCCATTAAAAATAAAAGAAAAAAATGAAGTTGTTGTAAGAGGAGAAGTCTATATATCTAAAAATAACTTTAAAAAAGTTAATGACCAACAAGAAAATCAAGGATTACAATTATTTGCAAATCCTAGAAATCTTGCGGCAGGTTCGCTTAGACAATTAGACCCTAAATTAACAGCTAAAAGACCTTTAGATATATTTGTATTCAATTTAGAACATATAGACAATGTAGAATTTGAAAATCATAGCCAATCATTACAATATTTAAAAGACTTAGGGTTTACTGTAAGCCCCAATTATAAGGTATGCTCAAACATAGAACAAGTTATAGATCATATAGAATATTGGACAGAAAATAGAGATAAACTAGACTTTGAAATTGATGGTATGGTAATAAAGGTTAATAACCTAGAGCAAAGAGAAGTTATGGGATATACAGCTAAAAGTCCAAGATGGGCAATTGCATATAAATTTCCAGCAGAAAAGAAAAAGACTAAAATAATAGATATAATAGTAGAAGTTGGTAGAACAGGAACTATAACTCCAACAGCGGTACTTGAACCGGTTAGATTAGCAGGCACTAGTGTAAGCAGAGCTACATTACATAATGAAGATTATATAAGAGAAAAAGATATAAAAATAAATGATACAGTATTAGTACAAAAAGCAGGAGATATAATACCTCAAGTAGTAGAAGTAGTAAAAGAAGAACGTACAGGTGAAGAAATAGAATTTAATATGCCAGACAAATGCCCTGTGTGTAATGAAGCTACAGTAAGAATCGAAGGTGAGGCTGCAGTTAAATGTATAAATATATCTTGTCCAGCTCAAATAAGAAGGGGTATAATACACTTTGTATCTAGAGAAGCGATGAACATAGATGGCTTAGGAGAGTCTATTATAACATTACTACTAAACGAAAATATAATTAAGGATATATCAGATCTATACAACATAAAAAAAGAAAATGTTGTAAATCTAGAAAGAATGGGCGAAAAGTCTGCTAATAATTTAATAAGTGCAATCGATAAATCAAAAGAAAATGAATTATGGAGACTTATAAATGGATTAGGAATTAAATTTGTAGGTGTTAAAGGAGCTAAAATATTAGCAAGTAGCTTTAAAGATTTAGATAAAATAATAACTGCTACTAAAGATGAGTTAATAAATCTAGAAGAGTTTGGAGATATAATGGCTAATAGTGTAGTAGAATTCTTTAAGGAAGAAAAAAACCTTACAGTTATTGAAAAACTTAAAGAAGCAGGCATTAATACAATAGTAGACGAAGATTTAGGTACAGATATTCCAAAAATATTTGAAGGTATGAAAATTGTATTAACAGGAACTCTTCCTACTTTAAAAAGAAATGATGCAAAAGAAATGATAGAGCTAAGAGGTGGAAAAGCAACCTCAAGTGTTAGTAAGTCGACTACATTTGTATTAGCAGGAGAAGAAGCTGGGTCTAAGCTTACAAAAGCAAATGAATTAGGAGTAAAAGTTATTGATGAATCAAACTTTATAGAATTGACGAAATTATCCTCAAAAGAAGAGGTAATGGATAAATTATAAGAAGCAAGACTAAAACCTAATTAAAAGGAATAAGATTTATAAATAATAACTTTTAGAATGAAATAATGGGTTTTATAATAGAATGATAGATTTTGGATACATATATATATGTTTAAATATAGAAAACTAGATAAAATGTATGTTAAAATTATTATTATATAGATAGAATTTGAAATATTGTTAAATATGAGAGTAATATAGCAAGTAAATAGTTTTAAGAGAGGTATTTAAAATGGCTAGAATTGATAACAGAAATAATGATCAAATAAGAGATGTGAAAATTACAAGAAATTATACTAGATATGCGGAAGGTTCTGTACTTATAGAAATGGGAGAAACAAAAGTTATATGTACAGCATCAATTGAGGATAAAGTACCTCCATTTTTAAGACATACAGGCACAGGCTGGATAAATGCTGAGTACTCAATGTTGCCAAGATCTACTCACCAAAGGAAGATAAGAGAAGCTTCTAGAGGTAAAATTGATGGAAGAACTCAAGAAATACAAAGATTGATAGGTCGTGCTATAAGATCAGTAATAGATTTAAATAAAATAGGAGAAAGAACTATTTGGGTAGATTGTGATGTAATCCAAGCAGATGGAGGAACTAGAACAGCATCTATAACAGGAGCGTTTGTAGCTGTTGTTGATGCTTTAAATAAATTACATAAATCTAAAGTTATAAAAGAATTACCTATTAGAAACTTTATTTCGGCTATAAGTGTAGGTCTTGTTAATGGAGAACATATGCTAGATTTATGTTATGAAGAAGACTCTAATGCTCAAGTAGATATGAACGTAATTATGACAGATAAAGGCGAATTTGTTGAAGTTCAAGGAACTGGAGAAGAAAGACCTTTCTCAAGAGATGATTTAAATAAATTATTAGAGATTGGAGAAAAAGGTAACAAAGAACTATTAAAAGCACAAAGAGAAGTATTAGGAGAAATTGCAGATGAAATACTAGGAATGGAATATGGCGATGAAGTAGTAATTGCAACTAATAATACTCATAAATTAGAAGAAATAGGAGATATATTAGAAGATTTTGATTATAAAATCTACTCACTAAAGGATGTTGACTTAGGTGGAATAGAAATAGTAGAAGATGGAAAAACTTTTGAACATAATGCATTAATAAAAGCTAGAACTATAGCTAAGTTAACAAAGATGATAGCTATATCAGATGATTCAGGTTTAGAAGTTGATGCAATAAGTAAAAAACCAGGTATTTATTCAGCTAGATTTGCAGGAGAGAATGCAACAGATGAAGAAAATAGACAAAAATTAATGAAAGCATTAAAAAATATACCTATGAGCCAAAGAACTGCAAGATTCGTGTCGGCTATAGCGGTTGTATTCCCAGATGGGAAAGAATTTGTAGTAAGAGGGACTTGTGAAGGATATATAGGATTTGAAGAAAAAGGTAAGAATGGATTTGGATATGATTCTTTATTTATAGTAAATGGATACAATAAAACTTTTGGAGAAATACCAGCTACTATTAAAAATAGCATAAGCCATAGAGCAAATGCATTAAAACTTATGAAAACAGAGTTTAAAAAGAGGGTAATTAGATAATGAAAATAGGGGTAATAAGTGATACTCATGGAATTAAGGTGCACATTGACAAAGCTATACCGCATTTGAAAAACTGTGACTTAATAATTCATGCAGGAGATAACTTTTCTGATTCGAAGTATGTATATAACGAAACGAAAGTAAATATTATTGCCGTAAAAGGGAACTGTGATTTTGAACGTGATGTAGAAGATGAGTTAATCTTTGAAGCAGAAGATAAAAGTATATTTTTGTGTCATGGAGACAAATATGGGGTAAAATATGGAATAGAAGAAATTGAAATAAAAGCTAAAAGTATTAATGCAGATATAGTAATATTTGGGCATACTCATGTTCCTTTAAGTATAGAAAAGGATGGTATATTATATATAAATCCAGGTAGTGTATCTTTTCCTAGACGAGTAAGTTACAAGAGTATTGTAATGATGAGTATCGAGGATGGAAACATAAATATAGAAGAAATAAAAATATAGCAAAGTTTGCTTACAAGTAGAAATTAAGGCAACACTTGTAAATAAAAAAACTTATGTGATATAATTAAAGAGTTAAACTATCAAGTGCAATGGATTAAAATTCCATATGCTAATTATTACATAACAATATAGGAGGATTAAGTCAATGAAAGCAGAATTATTAAAAAGAGAAGGCAATAACGTGACTTTAAAAATAACTGTAGAAAATGATAAATTTGAAGCAGCAGTAACTAAAGCTTATAACAAGAACAAAGGGAAATACAATATACCAGGATTCAGAAAAGGTAAAGCTCCAAAGATGGTTATAGAAAGTCAATACGGGAAAGGTATATTCTACAATGATGCTATAGAAATATTATTCCCAGAAGTTTACCCAACTGCGATAGATGAATTAAACATAGATCCAATAGATAGACCAGACTTAGATGTTGAAGAAATAAGCAAGGACAATGGATTAGTAATGGTTGTAAATGTAGAAGTTAAGCCAGAAATACAATTAGGAGACTACAAAGGTATAGAAATATCTAAAGTAGATAATAATGTAAGTGAAGAAGCAGTAGAATCAAGCTTAAAAGAAATGGCTGACAAAAATGCTAGAGTATTAAGCGTAGAAGATAAAGCATTAGAAAATGGAGATACAGCTGTTATAGACTTCGAAGGATTCGAAAGTGGAGTAGCATTTGAAGGTGGAAAAGGTGAAAATCATAACTTAGTGATAGGATCAAACACATTCATACCAGGATTTGAAGAACAATTAGTAGGTAAAAAATCAGGAGAAGAAGTAGAAGTTAATGTTACTTTCCCTGAAGAATACCATGCAGAGAATTTAGCTGGAAAGCCAGTTGTATTCAAAGTAAAAGTAAATGATGTAAAAGTAAAAGAAGTACCAGAATTAGATGATGAATTTGCTAAAGATACTAGTGAATTTGATACTTTAGCAGAGTTAAGAGCTGACGTAAAAGCTAAATTAGAAGCAGAATCTCAAAATAGAGCAGATGCTGAAATGAGAAATGCTATAGTTGAAAAAGTTTCGGCTAATACAGAAGTAGAAGTTCCAAATGCTATGGTACAAAATCAAATAGACAATATGTTAATGGAACTTAACTATCAATTACAAATGCAAGGATTAAACTTACAACAGTTATTAGAAATGACTGGAAGAAGTATAGAGGAGTTAAGAGAAGAAAGAAGAGAAGATGCTGAGAAATTAGTTAAATCTTCTTTAGTATTAGAAGCAGTAGCTAAATCAGAAAACATAGAAGTAAGCGAAGAAGAATTAGATGCTGAGTTAGATAAGATGGCATCTATGTACAATATGGAAGTAGATAAATTAAAAGCTTCTTTAAAAGAAACAGATACAGAAGATATAAAAGGTCAAGTTAAAATAAGAAAAACAATAGACCTATTAGTTGAAAATGCAAAAATAGCTTAATTTTTTACAGTAGCCTATAGGGCTACTGTAAATTATATATAGAAATATAAAGAGATAGAGGGGGTATGGTATATGGCATTAGTACCTTATGTAGTTGAGCAAACAGGAAGAGGAGAAAGATCTTATGATATATTTTCTAGACTGTTAAAGGATAGAATAATATTTTTAGGAGATGAAGTAAATGATGCTACCGCAGGCTTAATAGTAGCTCAATTATTATTCCTAGAAGCTGATGATCCAGATAAGGATATACATTTATATATAAACTCACCTGGAGGAAGTATAACAGCAGGAATGGCGATTTATGATACTATGCAATACATCAAGCCTGATGTAAGTACTATATGTATAGGAATGGCAGCATCTATGGGAGCATTCTTATTATCAGCAGGAGCAAAAGGCAAGAGACTTGCTTTACCAAATAGTGAAATAATGATACACCAACCGTTAGGAGGCACTAAAGGTCAAGCAACGGATATAGAAATACATGCAAAAAGAATACTAAAGATGAAAGATACTTTAAATAAAATACTATCAGAAAGAACAGGTCAGCCATTAGAAAAAATTCAAATGGATACTGAACGTGATAACTTCATGGATGCAATAGAAGCTAAAGAATATGGCTTAATTGACGAAGTAATTACTAGAAGACCGTAGATAGAAAGAGGTGTTAATATGTCGAAACAAGAAGAGAAGAGACAGTTAAAATGTTCATTCTGCGGTAAAACTCAAGAGCAAGTTAGAAGATTAATTGCAGGTCCAAATGTTTATATCTGTGACGAGTGTGTTGAACTTTGTGATGAAATCATACAAGAAGAGATAGAAGATACCGTAGAAGAGGATACTACATCTCTACCAAAGCCGAAGGAAATGATGGAGATATTAAATGATTATGTTATAGGTCAAGAAAGAGCTAAAAAAGCTTTATCAGTAGCTGTATATAATCACTACAAGAGAATTTACAGTAAAAAAGTAAATACTAAAGAAATAGAAATTCAAAAAAGTAATGTACTTTTATTAGGGCCTACAGGTTCAGGTAAAACATTATTAGCTCAAACTTTAGCAAGAACTCTTAATGTACCTTTTGCAATGGCAGATGCTACATCTTTAACTGAAGCAGGATATGTGGGAGAAGATGTTGAAAACATACTTTTAAAACTTATTCAAGCAGCTGATTTTGATATAGAAAAAGCTGAAAGAGGTATAATCTATATAGATGAAATAGATAAGATTGCTAGAAAATCAGAAAATCCATCTATAACTAGAGATGTCAGTGGAGAAGGTGTTCAGCAAGCACTTCTAAAAATATTAGAAGGTACTACTGCAAATGTTCCGCCACAAGGTGGACGAAAGCATCCTCATCAAGAATTCTTAAAAATAGATACTACTAATATATTATTCATATTAGGTGGAGCTTTCGATGGAATAGATAAAATTATCCAAAAACGTGGTGGAGATAAAACTCTTGGATTTGGAGCTAAAATAGAAAGTAAAAAAGAAATGGATTTAGGTAAAATATATGCTAGAGTCCTTCCTGAAGATTTACTAAAGTTTGGTATAATACCAGAATTTATAGGAAGAATACCTGTTGTAGCAACTTTAGAGTTATTAGATGAGAATGCTTTAATGAGTATATTAAAAGAGCCTAAAAATGCTTTAGTAAAACAATACAAAAAACTATTAGAGTTAGATAATGTTGTTTTAGAATTTGAAGAAGATGCACTTCGTGCTATAGCTAAAAAAGCAATAGAAAGAAATACAGGTGCTAGAGGACTTAGAAGTATAGTTGAAAATGTAATGATGGAATGTATGTATGAAGTTCCTTCTAGGGAAGATGTAAAAAAAGTTGTAGTTACAATAGGAGCAGTAAGTGGTGGAGAACAACCAATCTTAGTGCTTAAAGATAAAGAAGAAAGTGCATAGATTATATAGTTAAATTTCAATTAAAAAAGAAGTCAATTTGGCTTCTTTTTTAATTGAAAGCTAAAAATATGTTTGATAATTATTTTAATAGTGTAAAAACAATAGGTATAGTATAAAATATATATACATTACTGTTTGTATATTTTATAATAAAAAAGTGCTAAAATATACAAGAAGTTACTATTAATGTTGAAAATTAAGTTTCGTAAATATATAATATATAAAGCAAACCGATAAAATTTAGCACTTTAAGGAGTGATATTAGTGGAACAGAATTATACTAAAATAGAACATGAATTACCGTTAATTCCGCTTAGAGGATTGGCGATATTCCCATATATGATATTAAATTTTGATGTAGGTAGAGATATATCATTAAAAGCATTAGATGCAGCAATGTTAGATGATGAAATGGTATTTTTAACTTCTCAGAAAGCAGCAGAAACTGATGAGCCTACAGAAGAAGACTTTTATCATATAGGGACTATATGTAAAATTAAACAAATGATTAAATTACCTGGAGAGACAGTTAGAGTATTAGTAGAAGGTATATCTAGAGGTGAAGCAAAAGAAATCGAGATGTTAGAAGAAGAAGGCTACTTTAAAGCAAGAGTAGAAGAAGTAGTTTTTGATTCGGAAAATTCTGAAGATGATCCGGAAGTGGAAGCATTTGTAAGAACTGTATTTGACGCATTTGAAGAGTACATTAATATAGGAAATAGAGTTTCTCCTGAAATACTTATATCATTAGCAGATATAGATGATGTAGATCGTTTTATAGATACTATATCAGCTAACATATACTTGAAACCAGATCAAAAACAAAATATATTAGAAGAATTTGATATAAAGAAAAGATTAGAGCTTATATACACTATATTATTAGAAGAAATAGATATATTAAAAATAGAAAAGAAGATAACTCTAAGAGTAAAAAAACAAATGAATAAAGTTCAAAAAGAATACTACCTTAGAGAGCAGCTAAGAGCTATTCAAAAGGAATTAGGAGAAGAAGAAGATATAAACTCTGAAGCAGATAGCTATAGAGAAAAACTTAGCAAGCTAAAAATTCCAAAAGAGACAAGAGAAAAAATGTCTAAAGAAATAGATAAATTCTCAAAAATATCTCCGATGTCTCCTGATATATCAGTTAGTAGAAATTATTTAGACACTTTATTTTCTCTTCCTTGGAATAAGGAAACAAGAGACAAGCTTGATATAGTAAAAGCTGAAGAAATATTAAATGAACAGCATTATGGATTAGAAAAAGTAAAGGAAAGAATACTTGAATACTTAGCTATAAGAAAATTATCAAAAGCTCTGAAAGGACCAATAATTTGTTTAGTTGGACCTCCAGGGGTAGGTAAAACATCTATAGCTAAATCTATAGCAGAATCATTAGGAAGAAAATTTGTAAGAATATCTTTAGGTGGAGTAAGAGATGAAGCTGAAATAAGAGGTCATAGAAGAACTTACGTAGGTGCTCTTCCAGGAAGAATAGTAAATGGAATAAAAGAAGCTCAAACTAAAAATCCAGTATTCTTATTGGATGAAATAGATAAGATGTCTGCAGACTACAAAGGAGATCCATCTTCAGCTATGCTAGAAGTTCTTGATCCAGAACAAAATAAAGACTTTGTAGATCACTATTTAGAAGTTCCTTTTGATTTATCTAAGATACTATTTGTAACTACAGCAAATAGCTTGAGTACAATACCGAGACCATTACTAGATAGAATGGAAATAATAGAGGTATCAGGATATATAGAAGAGGAAAAATTAAATATAGCTCAGAAGTATTTACTTCCGAAGCAAATAAAAGAGCATGCTTTAAACGCTGATTTTATGAAAATGGATGAAGAAGCAATAAGAGATATAATAAACTCTTATACAAGAGAAGCAGGGGTAAGAACTCTTGAAAGAACAATAGGAAAAATATGTAGAAAAGTTGCTAAAAAATATGTTGAAAATCCATCAGTAGAAGAAGTTGTAATAACTAAAGAGGATTTAGAAGATTATTTAGGCAAAAATAGATACAGACATCAAATGGCTGGAGCTAAGCCTGAAGTAGGAGTAGTAACTGGACTTGCTTGGACTTCTGTAGGAGGAGAGACTCTTACAGTAGAAGTAAATGTGCTTAAAGGAAAAGGACAAATTGTTTTAACGGGTAAACTAGGAGATGTTATGAAGGAGTCAGCTCAGGCAGGAATATCTTATATAAGATCAATAGCTGATAGATTTAATATAGATTCAGAATTTTACAAGAACAATGATATCCATATCCATATACCCGAAGGTGCAGTACCAAAAGATGGTCCTTCAGCTGGTATAACTATGGCTTTAGCTGTTATTTCTGCTTTAACTAATATGCCTGTATTAAACAATGTAGCCATGACAGGAGAAATAACTCTTAGAGGGCGTGTTTTAGCTGTAGGTGGAGTTAAAGAGAAATTATTAGCAGCACATAGAGCAGGTATAACTAAAGTACTACTTCCAAAAGAATGTGAAGCAGACTTAGATGAAATACCTGAAAATGTAAAAGACAAAATGGAATTTGTGCTTGTTGAACATATGGACGAAGTTCTAGAGCATGCATTATTAAGGAATGGTGAAAAATAATGAAAATCAGAAGTGCTGAAATAACAATGAGTGCAGTAAATAAATCTCAATATCCAGATGAAGGTATACCAGAAATAGCTTTGGTAGGTAGATCAAATGTTGGGAAATCATCAATAGTAAATACATTGTTAAACAGAAGAAATTTTGCTAGAACTAGTCAGACTCCAGGTAAGACTAGAACTATAAATTTCTATCTTATAAATAAAGAATTCTTTTTTGTAGACCTTCCAGGATATGGCTATGCTAAAATAGCTAAATCTGAAAAAGAAAAATGGGGAAAGATCATGGAAAGATATTTAGCAGACAGAGAAGAACTATGTACTATTTTCTTACTTGTAGATATTAGACATGAACCTAGCAATGATGATGTTATTATGTACGACTGGATAAAACACTTTGGATATAACTGTGTTGTAATAGCTACAAAAGCAGATAAAATATCTAGAGGTCAATATCAAAAACATATAAACATAATCAGAAAGAAACTACAATTAGAACCAGATGAAAAAATAATACCAATATCTTCATTAAAGAAGACTGGTGTAGAAGAAGTATGGAATGAAATTGTGCATCAATATCATGAAAATGGTTATGATGTAACAGTTGATTAAAATATAAGAACAGCTAATATTAGCTGTTCTTTTTTTTTGTAAAAAAAGCTATATAGAGTAACAAATTCAAAGAATAATTAATATTCTAGAAAAGAGACTATAAATGTTTATAGGAGGTATTTATGGAAGGTAAAGCTAGAAAGTTATTTCCAGGTGCAAATACATCGAATGGACCATTTAATTATTTTGATAATATAATACCAGCTAATGTTAACAGAATTTTTTGTTTAAAAGGAGGTCCTGGAGTAGGGAAATCTTCAATGATGAAAAAAATAGGAAAAGAATTTGTAGAAATGGGTTACGATGTTGAATTACATTATTGTCCATCAGATCCTAACTCTTTGGATGGAGTAGTAATAAATGATTTAGGAATAGTGTTATTAGATGGAACAGCACCTCATATTGTAGATCCCAAAAACCCTGGTGCTATAGATGAAATAATAAATCTAGGTGAATATTGGGATGTAAAAAAACTAGAAGAAAATAGAACGGGAATTGTAGATTGTGGCAAAGACATAGGAGAATCCTTCAAAAGAACTTATAAATTTTTAAAAGCAGCAGAACCTATATATTATGATATAGAGGAAAAATACACACAATGTATGGATTTTGGTAAAGTAAATTTATTTACAGAAGGATTTATAGAAGAGTTATTTAAAGGTATTACAAGTACAGGAGAATATAAAAAAGAAAGACATCTATTTGGGACTGCAATAACTCCTATGGGTCATCTGGATTATACAGATAGCATCCTTAGTCAAGCTTCAAAGATTTATCATATAAAAGGTGAAATTGGAACTGGAAGAATGACTTTTATGAAAAAAGTATATAATAAAGCTTTAGAAAAAGGTATGGAAGTTGAGGTATATCATTACCCGTTAATAAAAGAAAAAATAGAAACTATATTTATAAAAGATTTAAAAATAGGAATAACAATTAGCGATATATTTGAAGGTAAAAATACAATTGATTTAAATGAATATATGGATAAAGAAAAGAGTATGAGATTTGAAGAAGAAATTAACTTTGATAAAAAAATACTGGATGAGTTAATAAATTATGCTATTTCAAATTTAAAGAAAGCTAAAGAAAAACATGATATTATAGAAGCATACTATGTGCCAAGTATGAAATTTGATGAAATAAATAAGTTTCAAGTAAGTTTAGTACAAAGAATATTAACATATAAGAAATAAATTCAATATAAGGAGGAGGTTTAATTAAATCTCCTTTTTATTTTATGTGTCAATTTATTTATAGTTCTTAAGGTAATAGAGCTCCTTAAGCGTAAAAAGTTGTAGTGTAGTAATTTTGCTTTATATAGATATTTATTAAAAATAAGATTAAAATAAATATAACAAATCATAAATTATAGGGAGTTAAATAGTATGAAAAAAAAATATATGTTGATAATACTAACTAGTGTAATGTTAGGTGTATTAATAGGGATTGCAATAAAAGATAGTGATATAAAAAGTGGAAATTACATAAGTAAGGACAGATTAGTAAAAGGTCAAATTAAAATTACAAACAAAAATATTAAAGTCTTAAATAAGGAAAAAAAGGGTTTAGACAAAGAAATAGAAAGCTTAAAAAAGAAACATGAAGATCAAGAAAGAATGACAGAAATAAATGACCTAAAAGAAGAATTATCTTACACAGACCTAAAAGAAAGTGGGATAAGTATAAAAGTAGATGCTCTAAATGATGAAATAGGCAATATAGCAAACTTTGTGGATTACAATAAAATATTAATAAACATAATAAACGAGGCAAAGGTTAAAGGTGGCAAATTTATAGCTATAAATGGAGAAAGAATAAATCAATATACAGAAATAGTTTTAGCAGGAAATCATATAAACATAAATTCTGTTCCAGTAGCACCTCCTTATGACATTAAGATTATAGGTGATATGGACAAGCTATCAAATTATGTAGACAAAGAAAGTGAATATCTAAAAAGCGTAGAAAGCAATTACCCTATAAAATTAGAGATGAAAGTCGAAAAAAATACACAGTTAAAAAAGATGAATTTACCTAACAAATTAAACCATATAGAGGGTGAGTAGTATTTTTTTAGAAGAGGATAAACTGAATGTAGCCACAGTTGAAAAAGGCTACATGGATAATATTAATAGAGAAGAAGACTATGCAAAAAACGTACTTGATAATATATTAGAAAAAGCGATAAAAGAAGATGCTAGTGATATACATTTAGAGCCACGCAGTAAAAAACTATCAATAAGAGCTAGGATAGATGGAGAACTAAGGCTAATTTTAAATTTAAAAATGGAAGAGTATCCACTAATATCTAGATTTATTAAATTAAGTGCAGGTATGAATATTACAGAAAAAAGATTACCGCAAGATGGAAGTATAGAAATTCAAGTTGAAAATATAGACATAGATATTAGGGTTTCAACCATTCCAACTATATATGGTGAAAAAATAGTATTAAGGCTATTAAATAGGAATACTTTTCTAAAAGACAAAAGAGAACTTGGATTTTCAGAAGAAGCAATAAATAAAATAAAAAATATAGTGAACAAAAAATCGGGAATGTTACTTATAACAGGAACTACAGGCAGTGGAAAAACCACTACTTTGTATTCTATATTAAATGATTTAAAGAATACAAAAACAAATATTATGACAATAGAAGATCCTATAGAGTATAGAATGGAAGGTATAAATCAAATACAAGTAAACTATAAAGTAGGACTAACCTTTGAGAAGGGATTAAGAGCTATATTAAGGCAAGATCCGGATATTATAGTAGTTGGAGAAATAAGAGATGAACAAACAGCTAAGATAGCAGTTAGAGCGGCTATAACAGGACATTTAGTAATAAGTACTATGCATACTAAGGATTCAATATCATCCATAGAAAGACTTCTTGAAATGGAAATACCTCCATATTTAATAAGTGGCTCTCTTATAGGTGTAATATCTCAAAAATTAATAAAAAAAGTATGCAATTATTGTAGTCATGATATTATCATAAAGGATGATATAGAAGAAGAAATAAATACAAAAGTAGCTGTAGGTTGTAATAAATGCAAAAACACAGGCTATCTAGGTAGAACAATTATATATGAAATACTAGAATTAGATGATGAAATTAAATCATGTATACAACGTAAAATAGATTCTAAACAAATTAAGGATTTGGCAAGTAAAAAAGGTATGATAACTTTTGAAGAAAGTTCAAAATTTTCACTAGAAAGCAACACCCTAGATTCTGAAGAATATATTTTAATAGAAAATATATAGTTAGGTAATAAATTATGAGTTTATCTACGAAATCAATTGATGAAAAAAAGAAAAAAGAAAAAGTTATCCAAACCAAATTAGAAGCCAAATTACAAAAATACAATAATAAATTAGAAAAATACAATAAAATAAAGCATAAAGAAATTAAACTAATTTGTAAAAAAATGAGTATATTATTATGCTCAGGACATGAAATTACAAAAATAATAGAGATATTAAGCCAAGAATCAAATAAAAAAATAAGTAAAATATTCCTACAAATAGCTAATCATATTCTAAAAGGAAATTCTATAACACAGTCCTTTAAAAACACTAATTTATTTTCAAAATTTTTCATAAGTATGTTGATGGCAGGAGAAGTAAGTGGAAATTTAGATAAAGTAATGGATGATTTAGGTGAGTATTATGACAAAGAAGATAAACTCAAGACAAAGGCTATGACAATATCTATATATCCATTAATTTTAATAGCTTTATCAGTTTGTACTATGATATTTATGTTAATATTTGTAATTCCAAATTTCCAAATGGTATTTGTAAATAACAACATAAAACCACCAATTCTTACTCGAATACTAATAGGATTATCTATTTTTATGAGAAGATACTATTTAATACTAATACTTGGATTTTTTGCAGTTACAATAGGCTTATACTATCTTATAAAAACTAATAAAAGAATAAAATATCTTAAAGATTTACTTAAATTAAAAGTTCCATTTCTAAGAGATATAACTCAACTAATTATTACTACAAGATTTTGCAGGACTCTAAGTATATTAATACAAAGCGGAATAAATATTGTTGACGCAATAGAGATATCTTCTAAGGTTGTAGACAATGAGATAGTTTACAAAAATCTTTTAGTAACAAATGAATACATAAAAAAAGGAAACAATATAAGTTACTCCATTGAAAAATCTAATGTATTTTCTAAAACTTTCATATCTATGGTAAAAGTGGGAGAAGAAAGTGGAAATTTAGAAAAAACTTTAAATATAACCAATAAATTTTATACCGAAGAATTAAACTTAAGAATAGAGCAATTAATAAAATTTATGGAACCTATAGTGACTATTATAATAGGGATTATTATAGGTATATTTGTAATATCTATGATTATGCCTATATTTGATGCAATAAATTCAATATAGTAAGGAGAAAAATATGAATTTAAGTATAAAAAAGAGTAAAAAGAAACCTGGCTTCACTTTGGTAGAGCTAGTAATAGTAGTGACAATATTAGGGATATTATCTGGATTAGGATTTATGAAATTTGATAAAGTTCAAACTAAAGCTAGAGAAAATGCAGACTATATAGCAGCAACAAATTTAGCTACAGCTGCAAATTTATGCAAAAATGATAAACCCGATGTAATAGAGGATTACGAAGATGGAAATGGTAGAATAAAATTAGAAGAATTAAAAAAAAACTCCTACATAAATTTAATACCAAAACCACAAAGCTTAGAAGGTGAATTTTTAATATTAGTAGATAAAGATGGTAGTATATCTGTAGAAGTAGGAAATAAGATACTATATCCAAAAGAATAAATAACTATTTTTTATAATAAAAAATAGTTATTTATAGAAAGTATTTGTATATTTTAGATGAAGAATAAAGTCGTATTAATAAAGATAAACAATGAATGAAGGCATTCATAAAATAATATGATATATAAGTTGGCAATTAAGCTAAATTTGGAAATAAAATAACAAAGGAATATTCATAAAACATCTAGAAGTTTTATATTAAAATACAAAAAAAATTATGTCTAAAAATTAACATTAAGAAAAAATAATAAAATACTATCATAAATATAGAATCATTTAAGAAAAAATGATATAATAACAAATTGTACTTTTAATTTAAAAACGAAGGAGTTGAAGGTCACAATGTTAGGGAGAAATGAGTTATGCCCTTGTGGTAGTGGCAAAAAATATAAAAAATGTTGTCTAAATAAAGATGTTGTGGCAGAAAGAGCGGGTAGAAAAGTAAGTCTTTCACAAACGCAGTATTCCGAATTATATACAAAATTATATGAATATTCAAGACAAGATAGATTTAAATCAGAATATGAAAAAGCAAAAGAAATGTTTTATATAGTAGAAGATGAAACTATAAACTCTAAGTTTGAGAGATTTTTTAACACTTATTTCATACAAGATCATATAATGGACAGTAAAAAAGTTATGACTGTTGAATTCTATGAAGATAATAGAGATGCTATGAACAAGAGCGAAGTAGAAGTTCTAAGATGTTTATTTGAATCGTATGTAAGTATCTATGAAGTTAAAGAAATACTTGATGGAAAAATACTATTGAAAGATTGCTTAACTGAAGCAGAAGTTTATACAGAAGACGTTAAGCTATTAGCGGATTTTAAAGTAGGAAGTCATATGATAGCTAGAATAGTAAACACTGAAGATGCAAGTATATTAATAGACATAACTATTAGTATATCAGGTGCAGTTAAAGATGTTATTATAAATGATATCACGTATTTATTCAAACAATATGAAGATTTATACAAGGATATGAAGACATTCTTAATTCATCACACACACATATTATATAAATACATGCAACAATTATTAGAGCCAAGTGTAGCTGAATATCTTAGAAAGCAAAAACAAGAAAGAGCCAGTCAATTATCTGAAGTAGCTATAACTGAAGAGGATTGTAAGATATCAACTATGTTAAAGCAAAATGCAGAACAAGAATATGTAGATGTTTGTATAGGATTCTGGAATGATTACAAGCAAGCTAACGGAGAAGTAAAAGGGTCTGAAAATGGATGGGCAGCAGCTATTGAATATCATATCAAAAAAGAAGCTGGACAAACTATAACTCAAGCTCAAATATCTAAGAAATATGAAATAAGCCCGAGTACATTAGGAAAAAGATATAAAGATCTTAAAGTATCTTAATAAACAAATTAATATAGTACTTTTTAGGAATTATATGTAAATATAATTCCTAAATTTTTGTTTAAAATAAATAAAGTCATATTTATTAACATTAAAATTATATAAATTATAAAAAAAGGTTTTAATATGTGCAAATAATGTATAAAATAGTAGATATATAAAATGTACAGAAAGAGGTATAGTTATGAGTCTTAGTCTAGGAAGCGCAGTAGCAGTATCAACAAATTTTATAAAATCTAATCCAGCAGTACCGGTATACAAAGGAGAAGAAAATCCTAATAACTTATATGCAGTTATATATCATATAGAAATAGGTTATAAAGAAGGTGCACTTCAAAAAACTAAACAATATATAATAATAGACTATAAAGAGTTTGATTTAAAGATAGATGAAAAAAATGAATTGATAGAAATTGCAAAAGAATATTGTAAAGGTAAAAATATACCAGAAGATGAGCAATTAGAAATAGCACTTTTAGATAATGAAGAAGCTGAAAACTTCTTAGAAAAAGTATTTAATAATATGAAGGTTATAAGAGGTCTTATAACTAAAAAGGATTAATTTATATGAATTTAGTAGGAATTGAAAATATAACTCCATACCAAGATGTATATGAGTTTAAAGTATATGAATATGATTATGAACTAGACCTAAATAACAAAGAAAGTTTTATTTGCAACCTAAAAGTAATTGTAAATAGAGTGGAATCTGTATTTAAGAATAGAATAGATAGAGATATGCAAATTTTAGGCTTAATAAAAGATTTAAGCTCAAAGGTTGACAAAGTATCTATAAGAGAAGAAATAAAAGAACTCATATTAAATGAGATTTTAGAAGAAAATCTAGAAAAAGAGAATATAGATATTATGTTTATAGAAAGCTAGGTTTAAACCCTAGCTTTCTATATTTTTTAATAAAATATGTCAAGGAGAGTAAATTTATGATAAGAATATCTAACTTGAAATTAGGAATAGATGAAGATATATCAGTAATAAAAAAACTTATAATAAATAAATTAAAGATAAAAGAAAATGATTTAATTAAATATAATATTTACAAAGAATCAATAGATGCAAGAAAAAGAGGAAAAATAGATTTTGTCTATACAGTAGATGTAGAAGTTAAGAACGAAGATAAAATATTAAAAAGTAAAATAAAAGATACAGTACAAGTGAAACAAAATAGATATCTAGGAGTAGAAATGGGTAGCGAAAAGCTTAAGGCTAGACCTGTAGTAGTAGGTAGTGGTCCTGCAGGGCTATTTGCAGCATTACTTTTAGCTCAAAGAGGATTTGCACCGTTATTACTAGAAAGAGGACTAGATGTAGATTCTAGAAGTAAAGATATAAATGAATTTTGGAGTAATAGGATACTTAAAAATAAATCTAATGTTCAGTTTGGAGAAGGTGGAGCAGGTACTTTTTCAGATGGGAAACTTACTACAAGAATAAAAGATATTAGATGTAGAAAAGTACTGGAAGAACTTGTAAATTTTGGTGCTCCAGATGAAATATTATATTCACATAAACCACACGTTGGAACTGATATACTAAAAGGTGTAGTAAAAAATATCAGAAATGAAATAATTAGATTAGGTGGAGAAGTTAGATTTGATTCTATAGTAACAGATATAGTAGTAGAAAATAATAATATAAAATCAGTAATAATAAATCAAAAAGATGTTGTTGATAGTGATAATGTAATCTTAGCAATAGGTCATAGTGCGAGAGACACCTATGAGATGATTCATAAAAGAGGTGTTAGGATAATTCAAAAGCCTTTTGCTATAGGTGCGAGAATAGAGCATCCACAAGAACTAATAAATAAGTCTCAGTACAAAGAATTTTACAATCATCCAAGGCTAGGAGCGGCAGATTATAGATTGATTTCCCATACCTCTAACCTTAGAACTGCATATACATTTTGTATGTGTCCAGGAGGTAGTGTTATAGCTTCTGCTTCCAATGAATTTGAGGTCGTTACAAATGGAATGAGTGAGCATGCAAGAGATAAGACTAATGCCAATAGTGCATTTTTAGTAAATGTATTACCTGAAGACTTTGCTAGCGAAGACCCTTTGGCAGGAATACATTTCCAACAAAAATATGAAAGATTAGCATATGAACTAGGTGGTAAAAACTATAACGCACCTGTTCAATTAGTAGGAGATTTTTTACAAGATAAAGTAAGTACATCATTAGGTAATGTAGAGCCATCATACAAGCCAGGATACGAATTTGTAGACTTAAGAGAGTGTTTACCAGAGTTTGTAACTACAACTATGAAAGAAGCTTTGTCAGACCTAAATAATAAGCTACATGGCTTTGCAATGCATGATGCAGTATTAACAGGTGTAGAAACGAGATCATCTGCCCCGGTGAGAATAGTAAGAGATGAAGAGTCTTTACAGTCTACTAGTACTAAAAACTTATACCCTTGCGGAGAAGGTGCAGGATATGCAGGTGGAATAGTTACAGCTGCTGTAGATGGAATTAAGTGTGCTGAAAAAATAATACAAAGATATTCTAACCAATAATCATAAATAAATAATATTAAGTAAAAACTATAATATTATTTAAAGTTGCCTTTTTACAGAGGCAACTTTTTTAATAATGAATAAAATTAAAATGAAAATAGATTAACTAGTTAAAATATTAACTTTATTATTAATTAAGATGGCATTTTATGTTATAATTTCAAGTAGATTATATAACTACAAAAGGAAAGAGGTAAATCTATGGGAAAAATAAAATTCGATTATAGTAAGGCTATAGGATTTTTAAATCAACAGGAAGTAGACTGCATGCAATCGTTTGTAGATGTTGCACACAATATGGTTCATGAAAAAACAGGGTTAGGAAATGACTTTTTAGGTTGGGTAGAACTACCTAATAATTACGACAAAGAAGAATTTGCTAGAATAAAGAAAGCTGCAGAAAAAATAAAGTCAGACTCTGATGTATTATTAGTTATCGGAATAGGCGGATCTTATTTAGGAGCTAGAGCTGCTATAGAAATGGCAAGTCATTCTTTTAGAAATAACTTATCAAAAGAAGATAGAAAATCACCGGAAATATACTTTGTAGGTCAAAATATAAGTTCAACGTATATGATGGATTTACTAGATGTAATCAAAGGTAAAGATGTATCTATAAATGTTATATCAAAATCAGGAACTACTACAGAACCTGCTATAGCATTTAGAATATTTAAAGATTACTTAGAAAAAAAATATGGAAAAGAAGAAGCAAGCAAGAGAATATATGCGACTACAGATGCTAAAAAAGGTGCTCTTAGACAATTAGCAGATGAAGAAGGATATGAAACATTTATAATACCTGATGATGTAGGTGGTCGTTTCTCAGTATTGACACCAGTAGGATTATTACCAATAGCTTGTGCAGACTTAGATATAGATGCAATGATGAAAGGTGCTCAGGAGGCTTGTGAAAATCTTAGAACATCAGATTTAAAATCAAATGAATGTTATCAATATGCAGTAGTAAGAAATGCATTACATAGAAAAGGTAAAGATGTAGAATTATTAGTGAACTATGAGCCACAACTACATTATGTAGGTGAATGGTGGAAACAATTATTTGGAGAAAGTGAAGGTAAAGATAATAAAGGAATATTACCTGCAGCAGCAGATTTCTCAACAGATTTACATTCTATGGGTCAGTACATACAAGAAGGAAAGAGAATATTATTTGAAACAGTTCTTAATGTAGAAAATACAAAGAGAGAAGTAATAATAGAAGAAGCAGATGTAGATTTAGATGGATTAAACTACTTAGCTGGAAAAACTGTAGACTTTGTAAATCACAAAGCAGCAGAAGGAACACTATTAGCTCATAGTGATGGGCAAGTTCCAAACTTAATAATAAGCATACCACAATTAGACGAATACAACTTTGGATACCTTGTATACTTCTTTGAAAAGGCTTGTGCAGTAAGTGGGTGTATATTAGGGGTTAATCCATTTGATCAACCAGGAGTTGAAGCTTATAAAAAGAACATGTTTGCATTACTAGGTAAGCCTGGATTTGAAAAAGAAAGAGAAGAATTAGAAAAAAGACTTAGTAATTAAGGTTAAATTAAGTATAAGATAATATAATGAAATCATCATAAGGTAGTTTTACTATTTTATGGTGATTTCTTTTTTGTATAGTATATATTGTTATCAAAATACAAAAAGTGGAAATAATAAAAAATAAGCTTATTATGAAATTTTATATAAAAACTAGGAGGGATTGGTATGTCAAGTAAAAGAAGTATAGTTTTAGTAGTGATAGTATGTATAATAACTAGTGTACTAAGTAGTTTAGTAACTATAGTAGTAATGAAGGATAATTTGATGAGCGACAATAGTGGTAAGTCTACTGAAATAGTAGTAAAAAGTGATGGTAAGAGCCAAAATGTATATCATGCAGTAACAGATAAAGCAATGCCATCTGTAGTAGGTATAACTACTACTACTGTAGACACAAGTAATATTTTTGCTATACCAACTCAGTCTCAAGGTGTAGGTACAGGGGTAATAGTTGATGCAAATGGATATATACTTACAAACTCACACGTTGTTTCAGATGGTCAAGCAGTAGATGTTAATGTTTTATTCAATGACGGTTCTACAACTAAAGGAAAAGTATTGTGGAATGATGCTCAATTAGACTTAGCAATGGTTAAAGTTGATAAACAAGGACTAGAGCCAGCAGAATTAGGAGATAGTGATAATGTTAGAATAGGGGACATAGCAATAGCAATAGGTAATCCATTAGGATTAGAATTCCAAAAGAGTGTTACTCAAGGAATAATAAGTGGTCTTGACAGAACTATTCAAACAGAAAAAGCTAATATGACAGGACTTATGCAAACTGATGCTAGTATAAATCCGGGTAATAGTGGGGGACCATTATTAAATGAAAAAGGTCAAGTAATAGGAATAAATACAGCAAAAGCTTCTCAAGCTGAAGGCTTAGGATTTGCTATTCCAATAAATACAGCAAAAAGCATAGTGGAAGAAGTAATACAAAAAGGAACATTTGAAAAAGTTACTTTAGGAATAAAAGGAATAGATGTGGCAAGCTTTGAAAGTTCAACAGGAACTAAATTAGAGGCTACTGAAGGCGTTTATATAGCGGAAGTTCTTGCTGATACGGCAGCTCAAAAAGCAGGAATACAAGGCGGAGATGTTATAGTAAAAGTTGGGGATACAAAGATAGCTGGTATGTCAGACTTAAATAAAGCTTTATATAAATATTCAAAAGGAGATCAAGCAAAAGTAGTTGTTAATAGAGGTGGAAAAGAAATTCAAATGAATGTAACTTTTAAATAAATAATATCTAAATAAATAATAAAAGCGTGAGAATTATCTCACGCTTTTACTATTATCTAATTTATAGATTCTTCTTCTTTTAGCTCAATAGCACATGCATTTTTATTAGCACACCCTGAACATCCGCTACATCCAGAAGTAGACTTTTTAGAAGTAACTTTCTTGAATATTATTATTAAAGTAATTACCATTATCGATCCTGCAATTAAGAATTCTACCGTTGAACCTGAAGTACTTGGAATGAATAAAGCATTACCTATAACATTTACTAAAAATGCTGCTACCCAAGCTACTACAAATTGATAGATAAAAGAAATCATCATCATCTTGTTTCCGTATTCTTTTCTCATAGTTGCAAGAGCTGCAAAACAAGGAGTATAAAGAGCAGAGAATACTAAAAAACCATAAGCACTAACTGCAGTAAATACTGTTGGAAGAACTGTATTTAAATCGCCGTAAAGTACATTCAAAGTGTTAACAACAACTTCCTTAGCTCCAAGACCAGATATTATTGCAACTGAAGCTCTCCAATCACCAAATCCTAAAGGAGCAAATATAGGAGCCACAATTTTTCCAGCATAAGCTAAGAAACTGTCGTTTATATTTTCGGTAAATCCATTGAAGTTAAATGATGAGGATATCCATAATATAACTGACATTGCGAACATTACAGTTACAACTCTAACTAAGAATCCTCTAGATTTATTCCATGTATTTTTAAGCAGAGCGTTTATAGTAGGTAATTTATATTCTGGAAGTTCTAATATAAAAGGCTCTAATTCTGCATTAAATTTAGTTTTGTTTAATACTAAAGCAACTAATATAGCCACAACTACACCAGCTAAATAAAGTGAAGTAGTTACTATAGCAGCATTATTAGGGAAGAATATAGCCACAAATAATGCGTATATAGGTAGTCTTGCGCCACAAGTCATAAGAGGTGCTATAAGAGCAGTTATTCTTCTGTCTTTTTCACTTTCTAAAGTTCTAGTTGCCATTATAGCTGGAGAAGAACAACCAAGTCCCATAACCATAGGTATAAAAGCTTTACCAGATAAACCAACTTTTCTCATTATGTTATCCATTAAAAATGCTGTTCTTGACATATATCCACTATCTTCAAATATAGATATACCGAAGAATAAAGTAAATATTAATGGGAAGAATGGTAGTGTACCACCTACACCTCCTACTATACCGTCTATAATAAGAGATCTAAACCAAGGACTAGAATTTATCAATAAAGCATCTAGTGGCATAGCTATGTAGGTCTCTATAAGAACCGATAAGCCTTCTTGGAAAGGTCCACCAACCCAGTCAAAGGTAAACTTAAATAAAAGTAGTAAAGCACCTATAAATACAGGATAAGCTAATATAGGATTTAAAACTATCTTATCTATTTTATCGCTTATAGATGATTCTTTACTAGAAGTTGATTTGCTACATTTATTTAATATAGCTTCTAATTTTTTGTAAGTTTCAACTTCAGAACCAAAGTGAGTACAGTAATTAAAATTACTACCTACAGAGCTTCTTATAGTAGAACTTATTTTATCAAAACCATATTTCTTTTTTGCTATTACTGGAATTACAGTAACATTAAGTTCTTTACTTAATTTATCCGTATCTATTTTTATACCTTTAGCTTCGGCTACATCTATCATGTTCAGAATAAGTATGATCGGCTTATTAAATTTCATAAGTTGAGTTGTAAGATATAAATTTCTTGATAAGTTTGATGCATCTACAACATTTACGATAACATCAACATTACCATTTTCTAAGAAATCTTTAGAAACTTTCTCTTCGTTAGAAAAAGTATCCATAGCATATATACCAGGTAAATCTATTATTTTTATATCATTATCTAATATACCTTCTTTTTTATCTATAGTAACTCCAGGCCAGTTACCTACATATTGATTTGAGCCTGTTAGTAAGTTGAAAACAGTAGTTTTACCTACATTAGGGTTACCAAACAAAGCAACATTAATCATTACATCACTCCTTACTTTAGCGAAATATTTTTCGCATCATTTTTTCTTAAGGCTAAATCAAAACCTCTAAATCTAACTATAATAGGATCTCCGAATGGAGCAGCATTTTTCACTTCTATCTCAGTATCACTAATACACCCTAAAGCAAGTAATCTTTTTGCAAGCTTAGGATTTCCATCTATATTATTAATCGTTCCTCTTTGCCCAACTTTCAAATCGTAAACGGTCATTATTTACACCTCCTAATGAAATTCATTATCAATTAAATTATAACAACATTAATATATTTTGTCAACTAAAGTAAATATTTTTAATAATTAATATGTGAAAAGGACCCATGTACTATAATATAAGTAGACATACTTGATATAGTAGGGTATTTACCTTTTATGTTAATAGCTTCTTTAGTAACGGGTGTTTTTGTTGGAATAGTAAGTAGATATAGCGCGCCTAAATTAGAAAAAATTGTAAAAAAATATTATTGACATAATATGTTAATATTTGTTATTATATAAACAAAAATATAATTTTGTGACCGTGGTGATGATTATGGCAAATAATGAAATGGAAACGCTTAAAAGAGAAATTGAAGTATTGAGAGAAGAAATCAACACATACATAGAATATCCTGAGATATTTAAAGACGAGTTGGTTGAATCCAGTAGCAAAATAGACATACTAATAAATAGATATATGAGTTTAATAAATAAATAGCCCACAACTATGTGGGTTTTTTTGTGTACAAAAATTAACTAAATGGAATTTGTATATGTTAATGATAAAGAGTAAATATTAAATAAGATATTATTTAAAATATATAAATAAGGTGAATTGTATTATGATAGAAAAAATAATAAATTCCGTCTTAATTGTTTTATTTTCATATATTTTGTTGAAGCTTATTAAATATTTTTTAAAAAAAATATTTAATATAACTCGATTTGACGTAAGATATGAAAATACATTATCTAGTGTGCTGTCATCAATTTCTTACTATATTATATTTATAGCGAGTATAATATTAATATTAAGAGAGTTTCAGATTGTAGATGTTACTCAATTTGGAACTTTAGTTACAGGAGCAAGTATAGTAGGAATAATAGCGGGTGTTGCATCTCAAAGTATATTAAAAGATATATTTAATGGTTTTTTTATGTTATTTGAAAAACAAATACAGGTAGGAGATTTTGTTATATTAAATGAAGAATTTAGAGGAACTGTAGAAGAAATTGGATTAAGGAGTGTTAGCATAAGAGATTGGGATTTAAAAAGAATAACTCTCTCTAATGGAACAATAACCAGTATACAAAATTATAGCAAGAATAAAATGAGGGTAGTAGTTCATGTTAGAGTATCTTACGAAGAAGATCCAATAAAAGTATTGAATAGCTTAGAAGAAGTATGTTGTATAATGAATGATAATTATAAAGAATATTTGTACAAATCATCTTCAGGTGAGTCACTAAGCCCATTTAAAATATATGGAGTGACAGATATAGAAAGAAATCCAGTAGGAGCACAATATACAATAACAGGCGTTATAGAATCATATAAATATTTTTCTGCACTTAGAGATACGAAATTACAGATATTAATAACGTTCAAGAAAAATAATGTACATATAGCATATCCTACTCATATAAATATATTAAATCATGATAATAGAGAGCTATAATAATAGCTCTTTTAGTTTAAGTAAGTATAAAGATTAAAAAGGGGGAGATTTTATTATTACTAATACAGATATAATAATTAGACTATTGGTAGCTTTAATTATAGGGGGATTAACGGGTTTAGAAAGAGAAAGATCACATCAATTTGCAGGATTCAGAACACATATTTTAGTGTCTGTGGGTTCTTGCATTACATCTATAACATCATTAAGTTTATTTTTTGAATATAGCCCTTACTCTAATATAGATCCAGCTAGACTTTCAGCACAAGTACTATCAGGTATAGGTTTTCTTGGAGCAGGAGCGATACTTAAAACCTCTAACGGAATAAGAGGATTAACTACTGCAGCAGGAATATGGGCAACTGCATGTATAGGAATTGCAGTTGGTTATGGCTATTATGTGTTGAGTATATGTGCATGGCTATTTGTGTTGGTGACTCTTTATATTTTAAAAAATATAGACAAAAAGTTCTTTAAGAATACACAAACAATACTTAATGTAACTGTAGATAATGTAAATATGGTATCAGTATTGTATGGAAAGTTTGAAAAGTGTCAAATTAAAGTTAAAAATATAGAAGTAGAAGCCAAAGGGGAAAATAGCTGGCAAATAACATTTTTTATAGTTTATGATAGGAGAATTATGATACAAGAATTAGTAAAAGAATTAAATGCATCAAAAAACATAATAAGTGTAGATTATTTACATTAAAATAATATAAAATAGAGATACTAGAATTGAATTTGAGGTGTTTAAAATTGAGAAAAAAAATAAAGATAATAACAGATGGTTCATGTGATTTCCCTAAAGAAGTTATAGAAAGAGTAAATCCAGGAGTTGTAGGAATAAATGTAAGCTTTGGAGAGGAAAGTTACATTGGAGGAGTAGAAATTGATGAAGAAACTTTCTACTCAAAAATGAAAGAATATAAAGAATTACCTAAGACATCAAGTCCTTCTCCAGATCGATTTATAGAATCATATAAATGTGAAGAAGAAGAATTATTAGTATTTACATTAACATCAAAACTATCTGGTACATATTCAAATGCTGTATTAGCCAAAACCATGTATTTAGAAGAACATCCCCAAAAAAGAATAGAAGTTATAGATAGTGAAAGTGGTTCTATAGGTGTTGCTTTAATGATATTAAAATGTAATGAGTTAATAGAGCAAGGTAAAACGATGGATGAAATCTTAGAACAAATAAAGGAATTTAAAAAAGAAATGGTATTATTTGGAGCATTAGATACATTAGAAAATGCTATAAAAGGTGGAAGAGTAAATCCTATAGCAGGAAAGCTAATGAATGCATTAAATTTCAAAGTAATAATAAAAATAGAAGATGGATTAGTTAAGCCAATAGATAAAGCTAGAGGTGGAAGTAATAGTTTAAAGAAAGCTCTAGAATACGTACAGAATAACGTTGGAGATACAAAAGATAAAACAATAATAATAGGTAATGCAAATTGTTATGATAAAGCATTAAAAATAAAACAATTTATAGAAACTAACATTGCGTGTAAAGAAATATTAATAGCACCTATAGGACCGATAATGGGAACATTTACAGCGGAAGGTGCTATATTATTATCTGTGCTATAAATAAAAATAACATTTTTAGAAAGGAGAAAGTATATGGGAATAGATAGAAATACTATAGAAGCAAAATATAAATGGCAAATAGAAAAAATGTATGCAACTAAAGAAGCTATAGAAAAAGATATCGAACAAGTAAAAGAATATATGTCAAAAGTAAAAGAGTATAAAGGTAAACTTTCTGAGAACAAAGATAGTTTATGTAAAGGTTTAAGTCTATCGGAAAAAGCATCGCAAATACTACAAAATTTATATGTATATAGTCATATGAAACAACATGAAGATACAAGAATAAATGGAAATCAATCAATGGCTACAAAAATAGAAATGTTATCTACTGAGCTATCAATGGCAACATCATTTATAGTGCCAGAAATAATAGCTATGGATGAACAGAAACTAAAGGAGTATACAAAAGATAAAGACTTAAGTTTTTATGATAAATATATAAAGGATATTTTAAGAGAAAAGCCTCACACTCTAAATGAAAGAGAAGAAGAGATACTTGCTGCTACTGCAGACTTAACATCAATACCAGAAAATGTATATGATATGTTATCTTTTGCAGACTTAGAATTTCCTGAAATAGAAGATGAAAAAGGCAATAAAGTAAAACTTACTCATTCGAATTATTCTTTATTTATAAAAAGTAAAAGTAACAAGGTGAGAAAAGATGCTTTTGAAGCTATGTATTCTGTTTATGATAAATATAAAAATACTTTTGCATCTATGCTTTATGGAGGAGTAAAATCAGAAATATTTTATTCTAAAATCAGAAAGTATCAATCTGCATTACAAGCATCATTATTTCAAGATGATATTAGTGTAGACGTATATAACAATCTTATATTAGCTGTAAATGAAAATTTAGATTCACTTAATAAATACATAAATGTAAAGAAAAAGTTATTGGGTTTAGAAAATATACACATGTATGATTTATATGTTCCATTAACTGATAAATTCGAAATGAATATACCCTATGATAAGGCTAAAGAAATTATATTAAAGGCCCTTAAACCGTTAGGAGAAGAATATTTAAGTATAATAAAGAGAGCCTTTGAAGAAGGATGGATTGATGTTTACGAAAATGAAGGTAAACAAGGTGGGGCTTACTCTTGGGGTAGCTACGACTCTAAGCCGTATATTTTAATGAGTTATAAAGATGATTTGAATTCTCTGTTTACTTTAATACACGAGTTAGGTCATTCGTTACATAGTTATTATTCTAGAAATAATCAACCATATTTATATTCTAGTTATAAAATATTTGTAGCAGAAGTGGCATCTACTCTAAATGAATTACTATTAATAAATTACTTATTAGAAAATTCAAATTCAAAAGAAGAAACAGTATACTTACTAAATTATTATTTAGAACAATTTAGAACTACTGTATATAGACAAACTATGTTTGCAGAGTTTGAAAAAATAACTCATGAAAAGGTAGAATCGGGACAACCTTTAACTGCAGATGAGTTTAATGATATTTATTATAAGCTGAATGAAAAATACTATGGTCAATCGTCTATAGTAGATAAAGAAATAGGATTAGAATGGGCAAGAATACCTCATTTTTATTCTAACTTCTATGTATATAAATATGCTACAGGATTTTCAGCTGCAAGTGCTTTAAGTCAACAAATCTTAAATGAAGGACAAGAAGCTGTAGATAGATACATAGAATTCTTAAAAAGTGGAGGCTCAGAGTATCCATTAAAACAATTAAAAGATGCTGGAGTAGATATGGAAAATAAAGAAACAATAGATAAGGCACTACAAGTGTTTAGTGATTTAGTAAATAAATTAGAAAATATAAATTAGAAAAAAAATATGCACATAAGTAATTTTATGTGTATATTTTTTTGTCGAATTTACAAGAAATTAACAATATTTACACCTCTTTAACTAAAATCTAATATCCACTTAACAAAAAATGATTATTATTAAGGTGTGAGTACAACACACAAAAAACAAAACAACCTAAAAATGGGAGGAAATGTAATGTTAAAAAAGAGAATTACAGCACTTTTAATGGGGACGGTATTAGTAGGAACTTTAGCAGTTGGATGTTCTTCATCAGGAGATGATCAAGCTAAAGGGAATGGTTCAGAAAAATCATCTAAGATAACAATATCAGGCTCAACATCAATAGGTCCAACAATGGAAGTTTTAGGTGAAAAATTCCAAGAGGCAAATAATGGAGTAGCTGTAGAAGTACAACAAGTTGGTTCATCAGCAGGTATAAAGAATACAATAGACGGTACATCTGAAATAGGAATGGCATCAAGAGATTTAAAAGATGAAGAAAAGTCTGCTGGGTTAACAGAAACTCAAATAGCAATCGATGGTATAGCGGTTATAGTTAACAAAAACAACGAAGTGAAGGATTTAACATTAGACCAAATAAAAGGTATATACACAGGAAAAATAACTAACTGGAAAGAAGTTGGTGGAAAAGATACTCCTATAGTAGTAGTATCAAGAGAAGATGGATCAGGAACTAGAGATGGATTCCAAGAAAATGTAGGATTTGAATCAGAGGAATTAACTAAGGAAGCTCAAATAAGTGATGGTTCAGGAAATATAAAATCGACTGTTGAAGGAAATGAAAATGCAATCGGATACATATCACATGGTTATGTTGATCAAGCAGTATTTGCTGTTAAAGTAGATGGAGTGGATGCTACTGAAGAAACTATAAAAGATAAAACTTATGTAATACAAAGACCATTTATAATAGTTCATAAAGAAGATAAATTATCTGAAAATGGTAAAAAGTTAATAGACTTCATATTAAGCGATGAAGGTCAAGATTTAGTAGCATCTAAAGGATTTGTAAAGATAAAATAAATTAAATTAATTCAATAGATTGTACACGAAATGTTATATGGACATATATTTAAAATAAAAGAATATACTTAAGTATATTCTTTTATTTACATATAAATAATTTCATATCTAAAAAATAAAAAATTAAAAATAAAGTTAAAAAAAGTTAACGAAAAAATATAATAAAAAACTGCAAAAATGAAGCATTTATGTATGAAAGTTAAGAATATGTTAAGTGAATAGATAAAGTTTACCTTTAGTTAACTTGATTCTAATACAGATTTAACTTTAGAAATATAATATATAGTTGTAGTTAGGAAAGAAAATTCAAATAAATATAAATAGAGTAAGGATATTAAGAAGAAATTGAGGAGGATGTTTATGTTAGCTAAGTCTCAGTTAATAAACACGAAAAAGAGAGACTACAAAAACAATAATAAGAGTAAATACGTTGTTGAAAAGGTAGCAAAAAATATATTTCTAGTAAGTGCTTTAATAGCAGTAATAAGCTTACTATTAATAATCGGATTTGTATTTTATAAAGGATTAACACCATTTATATTTAAGGGGTATTCTTTCATCGATTTTTTAACAGGTACAGAATGGGTACCATCAGCAGACAAATTTGGTGTAGCACCAATGATAATGTCATCAATACTTGCTACCTTTGGAGCTTTAATAATAGGAGTACCAATAGGTATATTAACAGCGGTATTTATAGCTGAAGTAGCACCTAAAAAACTTGGTAAAATAATATCACCAGCTGTTGAATTGTTAGCGGGTATACCATCAGTATTATATGGAGTTTTTGGATTAGCATGTATAGTTCCGACGATACAAAATATGTTTAACTTGCCTAAAGGGCAAAGTTTATTAGCTGTAATAATAGTATTAGCTGTAATGATGTTACCTACAATAATATCAGTATCAGAAACAGCTATAAGAGCTGTGCCAGCAGCATATAAAGAGGGATCATTAGCACTAGGTGCTTCAAAAATAGAGACGATTTTCAAAGTGGTATTACCAGCAGCTAAATCAGGTATATTAGCAGCTGTAATACTTGGAGTAGGAAGAGCGATAGGTGAAACAATGGCAGTAATACTTGTAGCAGGAAATTCTCCAGTTATTCCAGGGTCAATAATGGATAGCGTAAGACCTCTTACTACAAATATAGCACTAGAAATGGGATATGCGTTTGGTACTCATCAAGAAATGTTATTTGCAACAGGAGTTGTATTATTTACATTTATATTAATCTTAAACTTAGTACTAAACAAACTTTCAAACAAGGCGGTAGACTAATATGAGGAAGTTAAAAGAGAATATACTAAAATTATTAATTTATTTATCGGCTACATTTACAGTGGCTACACTAGTAGTTATAGTTGGATATATATTTATAAAAGGAATAGGTGGAATAAACTTATCATTCTTATTTAGCGATTATTCTGCTAGCGGAGATGGTGGAATAATGCCAATGATAGTTACTACAATATATACGGTAGTTTTATCTATAATGGTGGCAACGCCAATAGGTGTTTTATCGGCGATATATCTAAATGAATATGCAAAAAAAGGAAAAATGGTTACAGCAATAAGATTTGCAACAGAAAGCTTAGCTGGTATACCATCTATAATATATGGATTATTTGGAGGTATCTTCTTTGTAGTTACTTTAGGAATGAAGTACTCAATTTTATCAGGATCACTAACTGTAGCGATTATAATACTTCCTGTAATAATTAGAACGACTGAAGAAGCGTTAAAAACAGTTCCTCAAAGTTATAGAGAAGCCTCTTTAGCTTTAGGATCAACGCAGTTCCAAACACTATATAAGGTAATATTACCAAGTGCAGTTCCGGGAATATTATCAGGATTAATATTATCTGTAGGGCGTGTTATTGGAGAATCAGCTGCAATACTATTAACAGCAGGTACAGTGGCACAAATGCCAGGGACAATGTTTGACAGTGCAAGAACCTTAACTGTTCATGCATACCTATTGACAAAAGAAAAAGGCGATATGCAAGGCGCTGCTAGCATAGGAATAGTTTTAATAGTTATTGTATTATTCTTAAACACAACAGCAAAGGTAATTGCTAAAAAATTAAACAAAGCAAATTATTAATAAATCTTACGAGGTGTAAAATGAATTCAAATAATGAAATAAAATTAAGTATTAGTAATTTAGATTTATTTTATGGAGACAATCAAGCATTAAAAAGTATAAATATGGATATTAAAAAAAATAAAGTTACAGCATTAATAGGACCATCAGGATGTGGAAAATCAACATTCTTAAGAACATTAAATAGAATGAATGACCTTATAGAAAATGTAACAATAAAAGGAAATATTAATGTAGATGATGAAGATATATATAAGAGTGAAGATGTTATAAAATTACGTACAAAGGTAGGTATGGTATTCCAAAAGCCAAATCCATTCCCAATGAGTATATATGAAAATGTGGCGTACGGGCCTCGTATACATGGGATAAGAGACAAAAAGACATTAGATAAAATAGTAGAAGAAAGTTTAAAAGGTGCAGCGATATGGGATGAGGTTAAGGACAGATTAAAATCATCGGCATTAGGATTGTCAGGAGGACAACAACAACGTGTATGTATAGCTAGAGCTATTGCAATGAAACCAGAAGTAATTCTTATGGATGAGCCAACGTCGGCACTAGATCCAATATCAACTTCTAAAATAGAAGATTTAATAGAGGACTTAAAGAAAGATTATACTATTGTAATAGTTACACACAATATGCAGCAAGCTGCCCGTATATCTGATAATACTGCATTTTTTCTAAATGGAATATTAGTAGAATACCGTGATACTAAAACTATGTTTACTAGTCCAGTGGATAAACGTACAGAAGATTATATAACAGGAAGATTTGGATAAAAAAAGCTATGAAGGGGTTTTGATATGGTAAATACAAATTTAGAATTAAACATAAACACGTTAAAACAATATACTATAAGTATGATAGAAAAATGTGAAGAAGCATTAACATCATCTGTAGATTGTATGGTAAGAAAAGATTTAGAAGGTGCTAAAAAAGTAATAGAAAGAGACGATGAAATAGACTTACTAAGAGAATATATAAGAGATAGAAGTATAGAGTTACTAGCTTTAAGACAGCCTATGGCAAGGGATTTAAGGTACACATATGCTTTAGGTGGTATAGCAATAGAATTAGAACGTATAGGAGACTATGCGGCTAACATTTCTCAAGAAACATTAAGAATAGGTGAACAACCTTATATAAAATCATTAATAGATATACCTAAAATGGCTAAAGAATGTAGTGAAATGCTTTTACAAGTTAAAATTGCATTAGAAAATGCAGATGAAAAATTAGCATATAATATAGCTTTAAGAGATGATGTAGTGGATAAACTATATCTACAAATTCATGAAGATTGTTTAAATATAATGAATGCTAAACCTGAAACTGTCAATCAAGGCGTAAGACTTTTATTTGTAGGAAGATACCTTGAAAGAATAGGAGATCATATAACAAATATATGTGAAAAAATAATTTATGCAATAAATGGCGAAATGATGGAGATAGGATAAAACTTTTGTTTTATCCTATTTTTTCGAAATATGGAACTAAACTATTTTAAATAATAAAAAATAAAGTAGAAAATAAATCTATACTTAAAAAATATAGATAAAAAACTTAAATACTGATGAAAATTATGTCTATAATTGATACAAAAAAAATGTTGAATAATTATCTGTAAAGGAATAGAATCTAAGTGAAAAGGTTTTTATAACTAAAGGGGGCTTAAAAATGGGATACGAAATAAATCAAGTAATTGAAAGTGCTATTGCAGGAAAAAATGCAAAAGACATCATAGAGAAGGTTATAGATGACGTTAAAGCTAGAAATAAAGGTGAAGAAGAGTTTCATCAAACTGTAGAAGAAGTTCTACGTTCATTAGAACCAGTATTAGTTAAACACCCAGAGTATATTAAAGAAAGTATATTAAATAGAATAGTTGAACCAGAAAGACAAGTAATGTTCAGAGTGCCATGGGTAGATGACAATGGTGATGTACAAGTAAATAGAGGATTTAGAGTACAATTTAATAGTGCTATAGGGCCTTACAAAGGTGGACTTAGATTCCATCCATCAGTTAACTTAAGTATAATAAAATTCTTAGGATTTGAACAAATATTTAAGAACTCTTTAACAAGTCTTCCAATAGGAGGAGGTAAAGGTGGTTCTGACTTTGATCCTAAAGGAAAATCAGATAGAGAAATAATGAGATTCTGCCAAAGTTTCATGACAGAATTATATAGACATATAGGTCAAGATGTAGACGTACCTGCTGGAGATATAGGAGTAGGAGCTAGAGAAATAGGCTACTTATTTGGACAATATAAGAGAATAAGAAACGCTTATGAAGGCGGAGTATTAACAGGTAAAGGATTAACTTATGGTGGTTCTTTAGCTAGAAAAGAAGCTACTGGATTTGGTTTAATATACTTCACAAATGAAATGTTAAACTACCACAAACATAGCTTTGAAGGTAAAAGAGTTGTAGTATCTGGATCAGGAAATGTTGCAATATACGCAGCTGAGAAAGCTACTTCATTTGGAGCAACTGTAATTGCAATGTGTGACTCTGCTGGATACATAGTAGATGAAAATGGTGTAGATTTAGAATTAGTAAAACAAATAAAAGAAGTTGAAAGAAAGAGAATCAAAGAATACGTTGCTAGAAAAGAAGGAGCGCAGTACTTTGAAGGACAAAAAGGTATATGGTCAGTTAAATGTGATGTAGCTTTACCATGTGCTACTCAAAATGATATAAGCATAGAAGAAGCTAAATTATTAGTAGAAAATGGAGTAATAGCAGTTGGTGAAGGTGCTAATATGCCATGTACTAATGAAGCTGTGGATTATTTCTTAGAAAAAGGAATATTAGTAGCTCCAGCTAAAGCTGCTAATGCAGGTGGAGTTGCAACTTCAGCTCTTGAAATGTCTCAAAATAGTATGAGATTATCTTGGACATTTGAAGAAGTAGAAGAAAAATTAAAAGGAATAATGGTAAACATATTCGCTATTTCAAAGGATGCTGCAGAAGAGTATGGTAATGAAGGAAACTATGTAGTTGGAGCAAACATAGCTGGATTCTTAAAAGTTGCTGATGCTATGATGAGCCAAGGGATAATATAATAGATTAAACTAAATAATAAATAAAAGAGCTATTGCAAAATGATTAAATTTTAATCATAAGCAATAGCTCTATTTTATTTATTAAAAATATTGTATAAATATATTATAACTTGCAAAAATATTTACACAATATATATAATTAACGACTATTATTTTTGCTATTAATAAAATATACTATTATAGTAATGTAGAACTATGTCATAAAATGTTCATTAGTTAGGAGAGAATCGGTTGAAGTTAAAAAAAGTCGGAATGAGAACTATAAAAACGGGTATAGCAGTAGCACTTTGTGTGTTAGCTGGAAAATATTTGGTACAAAATCCAATGTATGCAGCTGTAGGTTGTATTGTTTCAGTACAAGATACGGTAAAAGGATCTGTAAAACTGGGATTAAACAGAATTAAAGGGACAGTGCTAGGAGGACTAATAGGTTATTTATGTGTAATTATAAGACCTGGAGATCCAATATTAAGTGGGTTAGGAACAATGGCAACTATTTATGGTTGCACAACATTAAATATAACTTCGGGAATAGTTGTTTCAAGTGTAACATTTCTATCGATACAGTTGGGAGTAATAACATCTAATCCTGGATATTATTCAATACACAGGATTATAGATACTTCAGTTGGGGTTATAATAGGTGTTTTAGTTAATTATTTATTAGTTAGACCTAATTATGTTGAAAATATTTCTTTGCATTTAGATAAAATAGAAAAAATGGTAAAAGAAAATATAGAAGCTAAAATAATAAATAAAAGAGACTTTAGCATAGTAAAGCTTGAAAAAGAAATAAAGAAATTAGAAGGTATATATTCTAAGCTTGTAGATGAAATCAATTATAGTAAAAATGACGCGGATTTAGAAAATTTAGAAAAAGAAATTTCTTTATGTAAAGAAATATATTTCCATATGCAGTCTATAGAATTACTAGAGCAAAAATTATATATAACGGGAAAAAATTATAAAAGTATTAAAATATTATTAAAAATAAAAACTATGAGCTGGGAATTAGATGAAGAGGCTAGTCCCGTATTTAATTATCATTTAGGAAAAATAATAGAAGAAATAAATTTACTTAAAACTCTAAACAATTCAAATTAACAATCTATAAATAAAATACAGTACCTTTGTGAATATTAATTTATATAAATGAAAGGAGGTGCTGTATGAAGTCAATCAATCTAAATAATAAAAAATTAGAAATCTATAAAATGAGACTTTTCAATGAACTTATAAGATTAGTATGGGAAGAAAATACTGAAGATATAAATAACCTACCTCAAAAAATACTAGGAGAAGATATATGTAAAGGTGCGACTTGTTGTTAGACAAAGGTAAGCGTGGGTTTACTACAAAACTAGCCTAATAACTTTTAGTTATTAGAACTAATATTACGATAGGTAGAATGATGGGGTAACGCCTTGAGATGCCTGCCCAAAGGTACG